>CAYGBE010000074.1:0-42943 GCA_964348065.1 uncultured archaeon | reverse complement strand
AAATCGCTGATAAGACTGTCTATTACTTTGTTTTCAGGCGTTGAGCATATTATAGGAGTGACTGGGAGGCTGGGATTCGAATCCCGATTCCATGATCCAGAGTCATGTGTCCATACTGATAGCATTATATAGCTATAGAATGATGTTTTTGTGTCCATAAGTTATGTGGCGATAATCTTTCATTAAAAACTATGGATTGAGATAAAATAGCTGGGTAAAAAAAGGAAAAAATCTTGATTGTGTCACCCCTACCGAAAGCATAGCTGAATCACATCAGAAAAATCGATGGTCCTAAAACATGTTTCATAAGTCCATTATGATTGCTGAATTTTATTGACAAACTTAGCTCTTAAAGCCATTATTATATGAAATTTGAACAATGGCGTGGAATACCAAGAGTATACTCAGGACCGTAGGTCCTGGATTTATTATCGCATCGGTTGTATTGGGTCCCGGTAGCGTAACAGTTGCATCGAAAATTGGTTCAGCCCATGGTTATGCGCTTATGTGGATTCTTGTCGCTTCCGCAATCTGCATGGCAATTTTTACTACCATGTCCGTCAGATTTGGGGTTTCCCACGATAAAGCGATTGTCCATACTATCGCCGACAACTATGGTCGCTGGTTCGCTGTGCTGATTGGAATCTCTGCATTTTTCTCATCTGCCAGTTTTCAATTTGGCAATAACTTGGGGATAGCTACAGGCATGCAAGGTATTACCGGCATAAAAGAGAGTGTATGGCCTTATATTTTCACTCCTTTTGGGATGATCCTTGTTCTTTGGGCAAAAAATCTTTACAAAATTCTCGAAAAGCTGATGATGATCATGGTGATGATTATGATCTCAGCCTTTCTCGCCAATCTCGCTTTTGCCAAACCAAACCTCATCGCTGCTGCAAAAGGATTTATCCCTCTATCTTTGCCAGCCAGTGCTTTTAATGAAATGGCGGCCCTGGTTGGAACCACTTTTGTACTCAATGCTTGCATCTATCAAGCTTATCTCGTTCAAGATAAAGGCTGGAATTTGGAAGATTTGAGAATAGGGAGGCGTGACACTATAGCGGGTATCTCTATGCTCAGTGCTATTACGATATTGATTATCATGACTTCCGCAGCTGCTCTTCATCCAAAGGGAATACAGATAGCATCAGCCGCAGATATGGCCATGCAATTAGAAGCACTTTTTGGGATATTTGCAAAATATATTTTTAGCATCGGGCTTTGTGCAGCAGCTTTTTCATCTCTTCTCGTTAATGCAGTTATGGCCGGTTGTCTTCTTTCCGATGGTCTTGGGCTTGGCCGATCCACTCGAGAAAAAGCACCAAAAATTTTCACCATCTTCGTCATGTTTGTGGGTATGATCATCGCAGTTCTTTTCCGCGGAAATGTTGTCTACGCTCTCATTCTAGCTCAGGCTTCTTCACTATTCGCTGTTCCTTCGATTGGAATAGGACTGTTTCTCCTTTTGAATAACAAAAAGATAATGGGTAAACTTAGAAATAATCGCTGGCAAAACATTATCGCCATATTCGGCCTTTTTTTGATCCTCATTATGGTCTATTATATGTACCGTAAATTGATTGTTTTCATCACAAACTTGTAGAAAATCTAGGAAACAAGAATTTATAATTGTAAAATTCTCATTGAGTCGAAAGAATTGATACTGGATGCTTGATAGGGGATTCTTTTACAGGGGAAAAAACGCATAAATCGCTATCAAGCATCTAGGATTGGGCATTCAGGATCACTTATAAAGGCAGACAATATTAAAGAAAAAAATCATCGATAAAAGTTATCGTTTCAATGAAGTCATAGTCAGATAGGCAGCAAGTCATAGTCAGATACACAGAAAGGCTCTGATGATTCGATATCCAAGTAAAATTGAGAATGAATCACAGTTAGAAGATCTTTTATCAATTCCTATCCCAGAAGTAGTCGCATCTTTCTCTAAGCAAGAAGGAGATCTGATCGTACTCGGCGTTGGAGGCAAGATTGGTCCTTCACTTGCACGAATGGCCAAAAGGGCTTGTGAAAAGACAGGTCTCAACAGACGTATAATAGGTGTTTCCTTATTCGATTCAGAGGAAATTCGGTCGGTTTTAGAAAAAGCTGGGATAGAAACAATCCATGGAGATTTGCTTGATTGGGAATTTTTACAAAGCCTTCCCTCTGTTAAGAATGTCATCTATATGGCAGGGATGAAATTCGGTTCCACAGAAAATCTTCCTTTGACATGGGCGACTAATTCTTATCTCCCCGCTTTGGTGGCTGAAAAATATAGAAATTCAAAAATTGTTGCCTTTTCCACAGGCTGCGTGTATCCCCTTGTACCTGCACAAAGTGGGGGATCAGTAGAAAGTGATCCGCCCGAGCCCATAGGTGAATACGCTCAATCTTGCCTTGGCCGGGAAAGAATGTTTGAATTTTTCAGCAAAAAGTATAAAACACCCGTTGCCTTAATAAGATTGAATTATGCTGTTGAAATGCGATACGGTGTTCTAGTTGACATTGCTTTAAAAGTGAATAATAACCTTCCAGTCGATCTGACAATGGGATTTGTCAATGTGATCTGGCAGGGTGATGTCAATGCAATGGTTTTACGATCACTGGATATCTGCGAAACGCCAGCAAAAATCTTGAATATCACGGGTCCAGAAACTTTATCCGTACGTCAGCTTGCCCAAAGGTTTGGTGAACTTTTTAAGAGGAAGCCTAACTTTATCGGTCAAGAATCAGACACCGCGTTATTAAGCAACGCTTCTCTGTCCCATCGCCTATTTGGAAATCCTCAAGTGTCATCCGAGAAGATGATTCATTGGACAGCAGACTGGATCAAAAATAAGCGCAGGCTCTTAGACAAGCCCACACATTTTGAAGTGAAGGACGGTAAATATTAATACAGGAGGACTAGAGAGATGAGTTTACCTCAATTGGCTAGAGAAATATCACAAGCATTACAAAGAGGGCAAGTCATTCCAGCCCATCCATTAGCCTTAAATGAAAATAGAAAGTTAGATGAACGGCGACAACGAGCATTGACACGATATTATCTTGATGCCGGTTCCGGAGGCATTGCTGTTGGAGTTCATTCAACACAATTTGAAATTCGCAAGCCAGATGTAGGATTATTTCAACCCGTACTCGAATTGGCGAGGGATGAAATTGATGACTATGTTTCTAAAACAAAGAAACCGATCATAAGAATTGCCGGGATTGTCGGCCAAACCAAACAAGCTCTGGCAGAAGCGAAATTAGCTTCCGATCTCAGATATCACGCTGGCCTGCTGAGTTTAACGGCATTTCCGGGAGCCACGAATCAGACTCTTCTGAAGCATTGTAGGGCTGTGTCCGAAATTATTCCGCTCTTTGGATTTTACCTCCAGACTGCTATGGGCGGCCGGAAACTGGATATCGATTTTTGGAGGGAGTTTGCTCAGATAGAAAATGTCGTTGCTGTCAAAATCGCTCCTTTTGATCGTTATCAAACCTTTGATACAGTCCGGGGTGTGGTGGAATCAGGTCGGTCTGACGAGATAGCACTATACACTGGAAACGATGACAATATCGTAATGGACTTGATCACAGATTATTCAATCTCTGTAGAATCACGCCTTGTGAAAAAGCGGATAGTAGGAGGACTATTGGGACATTGGGCTGTCTGGACTAAATCAGCGGTTGATTTGCTCAAGAGAATTCAAACAAGCCTGGATAGAGATGGGAACATTCCATTAGAATTTTTAACTGTCGGAGCTCAAGTTACTGACTGCAATGCTGCTTTTTTCGATGCAGCAAACAATTTTGCCGGCTCTTTTGTCGGCATCCACGAAGTGCTGCGGCGGCAAGGCTTACTAGAGGGAGTGTGGACTCTGAATCCAAACGATAGATTATCACTCCAGCAGAGAAATGAAATTGACAGGGTATACAAAGCCTATCCTGAACTCAACGATGATGCTTTTGTGGCTGATCATTTGGATAAATGGCTGGGATAATCATGCAATTTCAGGTGATTAACGACTCGATTGACCACAAAAATATTTCTACTTCTTTTTGTTAAAGAGTTTGGATATTATGCCTAAAGCGATATCTCAACACGAGCCTTTCGCCTTCAAATCCAGCGCTGAACTTCTCGAAAAAGCCGGTGCCATAGGCGTTGAGCTCCCTTTCCAGGATTCAGTAGCCCCTCTTTTTGAAAATATTACGATTGGCCTGAAAAAAATTCCAAACCGTATGGCGGTTCAACCTATGGAAAGCTGCGATGCAGAGCCTAGCGGTTCACCAAGTGAGCTAACCTTCCGCCGCTATAAACGCTATGCCGAAGGTGGAAGCGGGCTTATCTGGTTTGAAGCGACAAGTGTGGACACCGAAGGCCGCTCGAATCCTCGCCAATTGATGCTCAACTCTGGGAACCTAGATACCTTTAAGTCCCTGGTTAAGAAGACAAGGGATTGTGCCTCTCAAATGTATGGGAGTTCCCACGAGGTTTTTCTTGTACTTCAATTGACTCACTCCGGCCGTTACAGCAATCCAGGAGGAAAACATAAACCTCAGATAATTTACCTTAATCCTTTTTTAGATAAGAAACCAGATGAGCTGCATATTCTTAGCGATGAAGAGCTGGATCATTTGCAGGATAAATATATGGAGGCGTCGCAACTGGCATATCAGGCCGGTTTCGATGCAGTCGATATCAAAGCCTGTCATGGCTACTTGCTCAACGAGCTTCTGGCAGCTTTCACAAGGAAAGAAAGCCGGTATGGGGCAAGTTTTGAAAACAGATCCCGTTTTCTAAGGGAAACCATCCAAAAAGTTCGCAGCGATGTTCCGGGAATATCTCTTGCTGTTCGTTTAAATGCCTACGACGGAATCCCCTATCCCTTTGGCTTTGGAGTGTCTAAAGATAGTTCGCTCTCTGTCGATCTTGGCGAGCCGAAAGTACTGGTTCGTCAATTAGTCCAGCTCGGCTGTTCCCTTATCAACATAACTGTCGGCAATCCCAATCTTAAGCCTCACCTTGGACGCCCATTTGACCGCCCGCTGCCCGGCACTTCCCTGCCTGAAGAACATCCTCTGCAAGGAGTCTGCCGTTTGCTAAGAATCACAGGGGAGTTCCAGGAGGAATTCCCTGAGATCCCCTTTGTGGGAACAGGTTATTCATGGCTGCGATATTTCTATCCCCATGTTGGAGCAGCAATAGTCAAGAGCGGAAAGGCGTCATGTATCGGGCTAGGAAGAAGTTCTTTCGCTTATCCTGATGCACCCAAAGATCTGATGACTTCAGGTGCCATGATTGCCAAAAAAGTCTGTATCACATGCTCCAGATGCACAGAATTGATGCGAGCTGGGCATATCAGCGGATGTGTGGTTCGAGACAAAGAGATTTACTCCCCAGAATATAAGAAGCTTCCGAGTACCCCAGGATTTGACTCAATACAATAATTCAGGATTAATACTATATTTTTCTTCTATTCGGCATTGTATTTTATTATTTCGAAAGATATTAAGGAGGTATTAAGGAGGTAGAATCATGAAATATCGGAGATTTGGGCGAACAGGCTGGATGGTGAGCGAGATCGGCTATGGCATGTGGGGCCTGGCCGAATGGAGCGGCTCTGATGATGACGAATCTCTGCAATCATTGCAAAAGGCCGTAGATCTTGGCTGCAATTTCTTTGATACTGCTTGGGCTTATGGGGATGGCCACAGCGAGAAACTGCTTAACCAAGTTGTAAAGGCTAACCGTGATAAGAAACTCTATACAGCCACCAAAATCCCACCAAAGAATCTCCAATGGCCCAGCCAGCGAGAATATACTCTAGACGACTGTTTCCCTCCAGATCACATCGAAGAATATGTCTATAAAAGCTTGGAGAACGCAAGAAACATCGAGAGCTATGACCTGATCCAATTCCATACCTGGGAAGATGGCTGGGTAGAAGATGATCGCTGGGCAATAAAGTTAGAAGACCTTCGCGGCCAAAGATTGTTCCATGCTGTGGGGATCAGTATAAACCGCTGGGAACCATGGAATGGAGTGAAAGCAGTCAGAAGCGGCTTGATCGACTCGGTGCAGGTGATTTATAACATCTTTGATCAAAATCCCGAAGACGAACTCTTCCCTGTATGCGAAGAAATGGATGTGGCCGTGATTGCGCGAGTCCCCTTTGATGAGGGGACGTTGACCGGCAAACTAACTAAAGAGACCACCTGGCCAGAAGGAGACTGGCGCAATACCTATTTCGTGCCAGAAAACCTGATTCCTAGTGTCGAACACGCTGATGCACTGAAAGAATTGCTGCCAGAAGGGATGGGTATGCCAGAGATGGCATTGCGCTTTATTCTCAACAATCAGTTGGTCAGCACGACTATCCCTGGTATGCGTAAGCTCCACCACGTGGAGTCCAACATGGCAACAAGCGATGCTGGGCCATTGCCAGAAGATCTTCACATAAGGTTGCGTTTGCACCGCTGGGATCGAGAGCCAACAGAGTGGTCCCAGTAAAATTTTTTCTTTCTATTAGACTGTATGGAAGGAGGGGTATTATGACACTTAAGAATTTTCGGATTCACGTGATTTTCTTGGTATTTTTCTTGATGGCCTCGGTCTGTCTGGCACAGATAGAATTGAAACCCGAAGGCTATTTTGAAGAACCAGGATTCGCATTCCTCGTCTATCACAACGATTATCTCGTGGGAAGAAGAGGGGGACTTCAGATGTTCCTCCACGGAAAAAGGATTCTGGATGCCGGCGAAGTGGTATGTCTGACAAAACAAGGGAGCTATTTGGATTTCGATGCGAAAGAAGTGGGAGATAGAATCGTTGATACTGAAAGAGGCCTGTCCATCATTCCAGGGAAAATAATGCCAGTTGACTTAGTATATAAATTGATATGCAGCACCGACGGTAAATCCATTATTCTCACTGTTAACCTTGAAAAGCCTGTTGATTGGGAAAAGATTTCTAATCTCATGCTGAAGATAGAAATATATCCAAAAGAGTACGCCTATAAAACCTATAGAGGGGGGGATATCACAAGCTATTTCCATCAGAGATACATGGGAAAGAAGATGTTGATCACTTCCGCAAAAGAAATTTCAATCGCTCCTGAAGACGACCTGCGGGCTTTCACCATAACTTCTGAAGATGCCGAGATTAGCCTTATCGACGGCAGGAGCAGTGCAAATTTCGCTGGCTTTATCGTTTTTGCCAGTCTCTTTCCTAACTCCTCAAAACAGCAATTTTCGATGAAGATCACACCCAGAGTCAATCCCGACTGGCGAAGGGAGCCCGTCATCCAGGTGTCGCAGGTTGGATATCATCCAACGCAGAAAAAGGTGGCTATCCTCGAGCTTGATTCCCGAATTCAGGAAATTGAGGACATGAAACTCTTCTACCTCAATAAAGACGGAACAAAGAGGCTTGTCAAATCAGAGAAGCCGGCTAAATGGGGGCCTCTGTTCGATCACAACTATTACGCTTTTGACTTCACTGATATTAAGTTTCCCGGGTATTACGACTTGATTTACGGCAACCAGAAAACAGGGCCCATCGCCATAAGCCGGGATGTCTACAAGGAAGCCTGGCATCCGACCATGGATGTTTTTTTCCCCGTACAGATGTGTCATGTTGAGATCAGACAGGGAGAAAAAGTCTGGCATGGCGCCTGTCATCTTGATGATGGACTCCAGGCGCCTCCAAATACAGAACACTTCGACAGTTACAGACAAAAGGCCGATACAGATACAAATTTCAAGGCCAATGAACATATACCCGGGCTTGACTGGGGCGGCTGGCATGATGCTGGAGACAATGATCTTCCCTTCGGAAGCATCTGCAGGACTGTTCTCTGGATGGCGCTTGCCCAGGAGGAATTCGGCACTGAACGGGATGTCACTTCAGTCCAAAAATCGCTACGCAGGGTGGATCTTTTCCAGCCTGACGGAAAGAATGACATGCTTCAGCAGATCTCCTTTGGTATGGAAAATTTGTTGGCGCTCTACCGAGCAGCAGGGCACATTTGCCCTGGAATCGTCGAAAACAACATACTGGATTATATAGTCGTCGGTGATCCTGTGAATATAACAGATGGACTCATATACGACCCGGCATTAAAACCGGGCGAGAAAAAAGAGGGGCGTTCAGGGAAATTCGATGACAGATGGGTGTTCACCAATAGAAATACAGGAGGACAGTACCAGTTTGTCCGGGTTGCCTCAATAGCCCATAGAGTGCTCAAAGACTATGACAAAAAGCTTGCAGAAGAATGTCTGCAGGCTGCCCAAGATATTTGGGAATATGAACGGACTCATGATCCCGTTCATTTCATGGTCTCTTACCAGCCTTTAGAGGACGAATATCATTCCTGGGAACTTTCAGCCACTGCCGAGCTTTTCCTGACCACAGGTGATATCAAATATAAGAATAGGCTCTTGGAACTTGTTCCATACATTAAGACTATGCCTGCCATTCATTTCTGGCAATTTTCAGGTTTCACGTTAGTTCGGGCTCTGGAAAAAATAAAAGATAAAGAATTCAAAGATGCTGTAGTCGATAAATTGAAGGAACTCAAAATTCTAATAGAAAAGGAGTTTGCCAAGAGCCCATACGGCGTGTATTTCCAATTTGAGATCTGGGGAAATAACTGGGATGTTTTAGATCTAGGTGCAAGAATCTATTATTTCATCAAGCATTTTCCAGAAATATTCCCCGAAAATTACCTGTTTTCGGCCGTAAATTACAACTTCGGATGCCACCCTGCCTCGAACCATTCTTATGTCTCTGGCGTGGGTGTGAATTCGGCAACTGTGGGGTATGGTTTCAACCGATCGGAATGGACCTACATTCCTGGTGGTGTGGTTTCAGGAGCATCCTTCTTACGGCCCAAGTTTATAGAATACCGCTCAAACACCTGGGACTGGTATGAGACAGAATATGTTATAGGAGGCTCAGCAGCTTATGTCTTCGATGTTCTCGCAGCCGATCATCTTCTGAATAAAAAAGAAAAGGGATTATAGCGATCACTCAGACCTTTGGGTCCAGGATGAATTCTTATCTTTTTCAATCATGTCTTGGTGCTCAATTGTGCATCATAGTAAAGGGCTGCAGCCCCTAATATTGCGATTTGTTTCTGGTCAGATGTTTCAATAACGAGCCGATCTATCGAATTCTTATAGGGAAAGGTTTTGATTCTCTCCCACATGGCCTTTTGAAAGAAAGGATATGATTGGCAGACTGAACCTCCAATAATGATTGCCTCCGGATCAACAGCAAACAAAATCGTTTTTATGGCTTCCCCCAGATGAGTCCCGAACTCTTCAAAAATTTCAAGTGATTTTTTATCGCCTTGCCTGGCTTTCTCGTAGACTTGTTGCCCTTTAATCCCATATTCGTTCATAAAAAACTGTCCGCTGCTATAATATTCGATGATATGCTCCTTGTATGACACGGAACCAAATTCCCCTGCACCGCAATTGGCACCCCAATAAAGCCGGTTGTCGATGATGACTCCTGCACCAAGTCCTGTTCCAAGGGTTACCCCAACCAGATTTCTGTATTTCTTCCCCTTACCAAAATATTTTTCTCCGACCGCAAAACAGTTGGCATCGTTATTCACATAGACTGGTGTCTGAAAATGATTCTCCAATATTTCCTTTACATGGACTTCTTTCCAGGAAGGTATGTTCTGCACATCGTAAACGATCCCTTTTTCGACATCCACCACGCTCGGGACACCAATTCCTATTCCTGCAATACTCTGATCAAATACTTTTTCAATGGCTTCTACGATTTCGTTCAAGATTTGTTTTTCTTCTCCCCGAGTGGTTATATTGGCAGAGATAGACTTCACAACGCGTTCGTTCTCAACTTTGCCGACGTTTACAGCCGTCCCACCGAGATCTACACCGATTATGCTTTCACTGGTCATGGCTTTCTCCTCCCAAAATTTGAAAGAGATTTATTTTATATAGATATTCCTTGGCTAATTGACTCAGCCAAGTTCATTTTTTTCATACAATTCATTGAACAGTATCTTTCTGCAGAGCTCTTTTTCTGTCACGAAAAGTCACATTGGTTATCAGAGGCTTTGACCATAATCCTATACTCAAGATATAACCAAGGGTTAGATACAAAAACATCATTCCAAGCCGCAGGCCGAACAAATCTCCCAACCATCCGATTATAAGAGGCACTGTTGCTCCACCTATGATAGCTGTGCACAAGATTCCTGAGAATGAACCATGGTGCCTCTCTACCGAATTGAGAGCCAGAGAAAAGATGACCGACCACATCACAGAAGCAAAAAAGCCGACCAGGGGAAAAGCATACAAAGCGACTTTACCCGATCCGACAAGAGCAAAAGTCAGACTGATCAGTGCGGCACTTGTAAACCAGATCAAAACCTTGCGGCTGTCAAAAATTTTCAGCATAAGCAACCCGAGCAAACAGCCGGCGGTCAGCAGCCCCCAGAAGTAGGAAACAGCATCAGCACCCACTGTTTGCGGATCATATCTATGATAAGTGAGCAAAAATTTTGAAATCCAGTTGGCAACCCCCTGTTCAGATCCCACGTAGGCAAAGATGCCAAAAAAGTAAAGAATCACGATTTTGTTTTTGAAAAGCTGTTTATAAGTCTCTTTGGCCCCGGCCCGTTCATCTTCTTTGAGTTCCACCTTGGGAAATCGAACTGCCGCAATAACCAGAATCATGACTATGGTAACCACGGTGAAGACCCAATACAGAGAGATCCAGGGAAGATCCGAAGGGACAACCTTGGCTAGAGCTTTAATAACAACGTTTTCCTCACCAGAATAGCTCTGTAGATTTTTTACAAGATAAGTATAGACCTGAGGGCTTATGAATGATGCCAGGCCAAAAACAAGCTGGCCTAGAACAGAGTTGAAAGCAAAATGTTCTTCACCTCCAGCCACACGTAAGAGTGGATTGATGGCCACTTGAAGCATGGCCATTCCGAGGCCGATCAAAAACAAAGAAAACATCGCCGCAGGAAAATTAGATAATGTTGCGAACAATAGTGCACCCACAAAAGCGATAACAAAAGCGGTGAAAATGACACGTTTTTCCCCGTATCGCTCTACCAGAAATCCAGAAGGAATGGACATCACGCCGTAGGCGATAAAAAATGAAAATGGCAGAAAACCCGCCAGAGTCAAGCTCAGCTTGAAGCTGTCTATGATATCCGGTATCAGAGGACCAAGGATATTCGTCAGAAAGGAAATGACAAAAAATATCAGTAAGATTAGAGCCACGATGAAATAATTTCTCTTCACGATTCTCGTTCTCCTTTTATTTTTTTTTGCTCCAGATCATCTGCCCAACAAAAGAAGATAGAAAGGCTTCCCTATTTCTTCTCTTTTAATGACTCGACTAGCTTTTTTATTTCTGTCTGACCTGGATTTATCTCCAGCGATCTCTCCCAAATCTTTAAAGCCTCTTTTGTATTTCCCAATTTATAATGGCATATTCCCATCAAATTCAGTATCTCCAGGTTCACCCCAAATCGAGAAAGATATTTCTCATAATAGGAAAGAGCTTTTTGAAATTGTCCCATCGCGTGAGTCGCTTTAGAAAGGAAGTACAAGACTCCTTCACTTTCATCTGGAGTGTTCAGAAAAGGTACGAGTGTCTCTTCCACCTTATGGTATTCTCCGTTTATAAAGAGCACCTGACTGAGGCCTAAAGCATAATGTAACTGGCTAGGATTCTTATGATAGGCCTTTTCTAAAAAGGC
The DNA here is from genome assembly GCA_964348065.1 of uncultured archaeon. Lineage (GTDB taxonomy): Archaea > Aenigmatarchaeota > Aenigmatarchaeia > Aenigmatarchaeales > Aenigmatarchaeaceae > CS1-C013. Next base: position 31,196 of record CAYGBE010000074.1, on the reverse strand, counting down.
AAAGGCTTCTTCAGCTTTTCCTAAGTTCAATAATTGTATTCCAATATTGTAATCGTATTCCTCAAGACGGGAAGAAGGCATGACTTTGGAAATGACAAAAGGTCTTGGCAAATCCACCGCATAAGTTACTTCAAAGTCTTCTGAATCAGAGAGAATTTCTTTCCCGGTTTTATCTAAAACCGAAACCTTGAGGCTATAGTAACCTGGAGCGAAATCATCCAGAGATTGTTCTTCGATGAAATCCTTCTCTGTTTGATACTCGCTGATCTTTTTAATCTTGGAAGAGAATTCTTGATCTTCTTTGAAAAAGATAAAACGGATAACACCTTGAGACTTCAAATCACTGCTTAATCCCAAGACCTGGAAAAAGATTAACAAAGGTTCCTTTCTTGCAAAAGTCCTCCTCGACTGACACAATATCTGGTTCTCTCCTATCCGAAAAGGAACAATGTCTCTGAACTTACCTGGGCTTTTATCCATACGATAACCCAAGATCAGCGAGCTCATCTGAGGAATAGAAACATCATGTGGAATGATAACTTCGCTCTCGAATGATGTAAATTCTTTGGAAACAGTATTTTTTACGAGAAGGTTGAATTTGTAATGCCCGGGCACAAGAGGAAACATGTCCTGAAGAGAATAAGATTTTGCCTCCAAATCTTGCAATTGCTCTTTACTGAGACTCAACGGGATTTGCTTGCTATACTGAAATATTGTCTTTCCTGCAAGGTCGGTCACTCTCCCGTCAAGCTCAAAATAAGCGTTATAGGTGTCCTGGTATAAATCCACGGAGAGCTTCTTGGGTTCAACAGAATAATGAATGAGATAATACCCTGAATCATGCCTAATGACTTTGACCATGGCATCGCTGCCTATGTAATTCGCGGTGTATTCGACTTCCACGAAATCCTTGTATTTCAAGATGGCTTCGGCATAAATATCCTCGACTTTTCTCTGGGGATAGGAAAATACCGCACTGAATAATTGGTTTGAAGCTAGAGACACAAGACCCGGCACAGATCTTTCGCTTGGAATAAGGGAAAGGGTGTGCTTTGCGAGATTTGGTTCCAGCTCGGCTAACCGCTGATACGCATCCTGTATGTTTTTAGCGTCTCCCAGATAATCGGCAATCAAGCTCTGAGGCCCGTGGTCTGAAGGTGAGTATAAGATGTATTCTCCAGTGCCCGCCTTTTTGAAAAATACGATATTAAAGGCCGGTGGCAGCCCATACTTGGGATCGCCAAGGTAAAACCAGATTTGAGTCGGATAAACATTCATAACATTTTCGTATGTTTCAATACTAATTGGTTTTCCTAATACAATGTATATTCTCCCTTGGTCAGTTTTCCATCCAGGCCGCGGAGTGCCTCTTCCGAAGTATTCATTAGCATAACTCAATCGGAGGTAATGTTCTTCCTTGAACTCGTTTCGTGTCGTCCCAGAAGTAGGATCGCGTTGCTTCCAGAAAGCCTCGATGAAAATGTCTCTTTCCCTGTCGGTCTTAAGCTGGAGAAAGACATTCCTTTCTTTGGATGTGATGATGTAGGCGACCTCCTCTTCTATCCACTTTTTATATTTCTCATGAAGCTTAATCCTCTCTTTCGTCATGGCATAGAAAGGATTCAGCAGAGTCACGATAAAGATGGCTAGGATTAATTTTCTCTTCCTCATGTTCCTCAAATTTTACTCTAATCTAATTATTCATTTTCTTCAAATTGTAAAAAAAGCCGACTGGCAGCTTTTTGAGGAAAGGGGGACTGTCCCCCTTTTTATGAAAAAGTAGCCTGTCCTTTTATCACAGCTTACGGGAAAAATGGCGGTAGAGGAGGTATGTTACAACGAAGGAAGTGATGAGTATGACTAGAGGAAATATGATACCGAACATGACTAATCCTTTTTTTCCTTGTGTTTTCTTCGGTACGAAAAATAAGCAAGCAAGAGGCCCAGGAAAGAAAAGAAATAGGCGATGGACATTCCTATGACAACCGCTAAACCCTGACTCATTTTACTCCTCCCACCTAGCAATTTTTTCTAAATCTTCAAGATATTTCTTCTGCTTCATTTCGTAATCTTCAGAGATGGCCTTTAGTTTAGGATCGATGATTTTTATCATGATTAATAATAAGATCAAACTCACGCCTAATATAATCCAGCCGTACCAGAGTAAAAGCAAACTAAATGCTACCCCTATAGCTAACAAGATATAGATCAAAGGAGAGATTATAAAGGCCAGATAATCTTCTTTAGTCCATCGATCGGCCTGCTGAGCCGTCCATCTCTTTCTTATCCAAGCCATCTTAATTTCCTCCTTCACTTTGACTATTCTCGACCCGAAGCAGTCCTCTCCTCTCGGCTTCCACGTGCACCGGTTTCCACCAACCCAAGGGTCTGGACATCACATAGTATTTAACTAGACGATCCATATCTTCTGTCGGAGTTAGAAAAGTTATGGGAATGTATATCAAAGCCCCTAAAACCATCATTATCCAAAACTGAAGATAATCAGGAAGCGCAGGGAGGACATGAAACTCAGGCAACACCCAGACAACAAGCCAGCTCAGCCCCAGATTGGCTATCCAGGAAGAAAGATATCCCCAACAATTAAAGCGCCACCAGATGACCTGAAGGATGGAAGGAAGCCAAATACCAGCGGCCATGATCCAAAGGGCAAAAATGAGCCACTGTGTTATCTCTTTCATCATCAAGCCATAAAGGAAAGAACCAAGAAGGAGAATGAGAGTAGTAACTCTTCCGACCCAAACTAGCTCTTTCTCACTCGCTTTAGGCTTGAAATAATGGTGATAGAGATCACGGGTAGCATAGGATGCACCAAGGTTGAGATGAGTGGAAATAGTCGAAAGGTGGATTGCCACCACTGCCGCAAAGAAAAAACCAACTAGCCCTACAGGCAAGAATTCAAACCCAAGACGAAACCAAGCCATCTCATAGTCAGCCGTTGATTTGATTTGAGGATACAGTGAAAAAAAAGCAAGGACAGCCACAGCCCAAAGGGAATTGCGGACAACGATTAAAGCAGAGCCTGACCAGATACTGTAGCTGGCATCACGTACAGTTCGAGCCGATTGGATACGCTGTGCCTCTGGATACCAGTCAATAGCTGTCCCCATACCGAAGCCCCCAATGACAGCGATAACCATCATGGTCAGAAACCAGACTAAAGGAAAATCGCCAGAGGTGAATCCTGAAAACGCAAAAGGATTCAGCCGCCAGCTCTGACCTAGAGCATTGAGTTTGGCTGTGATTGCTTGGGGTCCTCCCGCAGCCACAATTCCCCATAGGGAAACAAGAACAATGACGGAAAAGGCGATCACGCCTTGCTGGAAATCAGCCATAACCACTCCCCAGTATCCGGCAGCCAAAACATAGACAGCACAGAGAGAAGAAAAAAGGACTAATCCCAGCCAGTCAGGCCAGCCAAAAAGGTAATGACAGAGCTTACCCATGGCAATTCCCACCCAGCCTAAGACAAACATATTCATGAAGACCTGCCATCCGGCAATCCATCCCCGTAAAAGCTCTGCTCCTAAGCCAGAAAAGCGGAGCGTCTGCCATTCAGCCTGAGTGTAAGCCAGAGAACGGCGAAAGATTCGGGTTGAAGCGAAGGCAGATATGGCGCACCAGGCAGAAAAGAAAGTATACCAGATTCCACGAAGACCGTGTTTATAGATGACACCGCTGACCCACATCGGCGTGTCTGTAGCAGTGTGAGTGGCATAGACAGAGGCAGCAGGCAGCCACCAGGGAAGGCCCCGGCCCGCAAGGAAAAAATCTGCCATAGACCTCTTTCCCAGTCTATAGAAAAGGACTCCACAGACAACCATAAGGAGTATGAAAATGATGAGCCAAAACCAATCTAAAAAGGCAAAATTGACCATGAATAACTTCTTTCAGTATTTAAAAGAAAAAAGCAGAAAAAGGGAAAGAGGACAGCCCGCTTTATTCCCTACCATGAAAAAGCTGCCTATGCCTTTTTTTTCAATGTTACATTCAGGGAAAATGTAAGTCTCTTCAATTATTTTTTTGGAGCGGTCTTCTCAATATGTGTTTCTTCTTTTCGGATAATAACTTTTTACGAAAATCCTCTCCAGAATGCCCCACAACTTGCCATACGGAGCTTACTTTGAAAGGAGCCTGGAGGGCATCGCCCTCCAGGCTGAAAAATCAAATTTCTCTACCTTCTAAAACAGAAAACGAACATTGAGTCTGAATTTGCGGGAAGGAAAGGTTAAACCTGAAACCATGCCGATAATGGGCTCCATCTCTCCGCCATATCCGGCATTGACCACTGCGTCCTCATTGAAGGCGTTCAATATATCGAGGGCTATGTTCAGAGAACCGTATCCAGCTAGGCTAAATGTTTTTTCAACTCGGAGATCAAGAAGATACTCTGAGGGGAGATACCATGGATCTTTTGGATCGATACTGACAACAAAATCTGTCCCACTATGTGGAAGCACAACGCTGCCTGGAGGATTGCCCCAAGGAGAATGTACGGGGACTGCATCCAGCGGCCAGAGAGGACGTCCTGAGTTATACCTAAAGCGGACACCAAGATCAACTTCAACAACAGGAATTTTATAGGAACCGGAGAGCTTGAATTCGTATTTTTGTGTGAAGGGCAATGGCCCTTCCATGTTGTTCAGTGTCTGATTCAGCCCCTTTATCCAGACATCATCGGTCACCATCGGCCCTTCGAAATTCCAATCCTGGCGTCTGGTACGAGCCGCCATGCCGTCGGAGGTCGAATAGAGGAAAGAAGCAAACATCTGCCAGCGGTCGGAATAACGCTTCTTCAATACGAACTGCAGACCATGATATATACGACGCGGCTTGTGGCCATCGATCTCGGGCATATTCCTTACCATATTGTCTCCGTGCTGGTGAACCCAATTAACATCTCCGCCGTCGATAACGCCGTCACCGTTATAATCTCTCAAGATGAGATCATAGAGTTGAAAGCTTTGTCCGTATTGGGTCGTGTAGGGAACTCTTTGAAAGTCCCACTCTTGCAGTGTTAATTCATTCAGCGGCCAGTTTACAAGGATGTTAGATGTCCGTTTGTAGATGTATGTGACACTTGCAGAAAGATTAGGGATGAGCTCCCGTTCCAAATTGAGTGTAATCTGGTCAGTGCGTTGATCCTTTACTCCCTCTTGAACCTTGAGCCGCCAGGAAGGATCTGAAGCTTCAGATGCTGGTTGCCATGAAGGTCTGAAACTGTCGTCACGATATTGATCACCATGCAGGAGCCTTGTTGCGTTTCTGGCTTCATCCGGATCCACATAATTATTCCCATTTGTATCAACAAGGTCAAAAGGAATATTATAGTAATTCCAGTAGGTCGTCTCAGCTGGCATATCCGGCCCGAATCTTCGCAAAAACTCGGTACTGAGCGGAAAGAAATAACGCCCGAAGCTGGCCCTGAAGACAGTCTTCATATCAGCTGTTAGAGCATAGGTGATGCCGACTCGAGGGGCAAAGGTGTCGAAGTCGAATATGTTGTCAGTGCTTTGACGGTCGCGGAGGACAGTCATTGGCTCATTTATGCCTTCTGGAGTAGAAGGTTGCTCATAGACTTTGCCCTTGCCATATTTGGCGGTCATTTTGTCAAAGCGCAATCCTAAGTTTATAGTCAACCGTTTGGTGGGACTCCATTGATCGTCGAAGAAAAGGCCCAAGGAATCACTCGTTCGAACAGTTAGAAAGGGATTGATATGCTGTTGCCTGTTATAAAAGACCAATCCTGTGGCGCCATACCACAATTTGAGAAAGTCGATGTTCTGGGTCCAGGGAGCGGGGTAGGCAAAGTTGGCATACCCCTGGAAATACCCGCCCAGCCAATTCCCGCGACCAATCGTGTACTGAGCACCAAATTTGATGTCATGTTCTCCGAGGAAGTCTTCGGCATAATGAGAAACATCGGCCTGGAGGGTGTGTCGGCTGGACTTTTGGGCTTCTACATAAGGGAAATTGCCGTTCACGCCGGCGGTGTTCCATTTCCACCAGTTAATATATCCTGGATGGTCGGGAGCGTCATCTGGAATATGGGGCTTATCATCTGCCCAGAATCCCAGATACTTGGCTGTCAAAATCGTCCCTCCGCCTGCTAGATATTGCCATTGACCCGAGAGCGAGTGGTTTATTGAGGCTGTGCCGTAATACATGGTTTCATCCCAGTGAGGATCCCAGGTCGTGCCGTCACCATCATTATCCTCGTAATGATAGGCGACCCAGGCTCTGTGGTTGAGCCAGGGTTCGGCAGAGATTTTAATATCGCCTAAAGCTCCCCGCCACGTGGAGTTCACAGCAAAGAAGGGAACTTCTGTTTCCGCCTTTACATAATCAAAGCCTCCGTAAAACCAGACCTTATCTCTTACAATGGGTCCACCCAGAGTGAAGTTACCTTCCCAGTCCTTAATATTCCTTCTCAAGACCTCATCTCCTGCCCCTATAAAAAGATCTTCTTCCCCAATCGTTCCGACTTTAACTTGCTGTCCTTCTGTAGCTGGTTTTGGCTGATTGTCTGCGGCATCTCCGAGCATTGAATAAAAGGCTACATTGCCATGGAATTTATTGCTTCCAGATTTCGTCAAGACATCCACAGCCACCCCGCTGAAATTTCCATATTCTGCTTTTGTACCCAGGGCAATCACGCGCACTTCCTCTACAGAATCGTAGTTGACAGCTATCAGAGATCCTAAGGCAGATGCGCGGGGATTGGTCGCATTTACTCCGTTGATGAGAAAAACATTTTCGTTCGACATCGAACCGTATGCATTCGGACTGTTAAGCCAGCCTTCGGCACCGGCAGTGGCATTGGCAACCATTCCTGGAGTTGTAAGAGAGAGATCATAGAACGCATCCCGGTTGGTTGGCAATTTTTCGAGTAAATCGCTCTCTAGGTTGGCGGAAATCGTGGACGATTTCGAATCTACTGTAGGGGGTGCGGCTGTCACAGTTACGGTCTCTTCGATTTTCCCTGGCTCCATAGTAAGATCTACTGTAATTGAAGATGCAGCAGAAACAGCAATATCCTCCTGGATGACAGTTTTAAAACTTTCTAAGGTAGCTGTTATCGTGTACTTTCCCACTGGCAAGTTGAGGAACACGTATGATCCCTTTGCAGAAGTGATGGTAGAGCGCTTACCTGTAATAAGAGCATCGCTTGTAATTTCAACGGTAACTCCTGGCAGTGGTTCTCCAGTATCATCTATGATTGTTCCTGTCACTTTACCATAAAGGATCGATTGACCGTGAGCAAGTTGAACAGACAAAAAGGCTAAAGAGATGGCAATCAGACATGACATCAAAATGCGTCTTGTGGAATTATGCATCTCATGCCTCCTTTTTTAATCATTTTTTTCCATAACCCTATTTCTTCCTTGTTTTGTGGAAGAAACAACATAGGCCCTTTTCTTTAACCTCACCTTAATTATCACCTCCCATATACAAAATTAATGGCTCTTTCAAAATAAACCAAGGTGTCTTCAGGGCAGTCCAAGCTCATGGGTCAGAAGCAAAGCGGCAGCCCCCAGAATCACAATATCAGGTCCAAGGCTGGTAATCTCAATATTGGTCTCATCAGCCAACGCCGCCAGAGAACGTCGCTTCACCTCTCTCTTGATCGGATCAAGCAAGGTCTGTCCAAAACTAGCCGCGCTCCCGGCAATCACGATACACTGGACATTCAAGATGCCCACTAAGTTTGCCACAGCCATACCTAAATAACGACCTGCCTCATCAACAATTTGATGCAATTCTTTATCGCCATCCATCAGTGCCTTCGAGACAACTTCGGTATTGATCTCCTCTGTTTTTTTAATAAACCGGTGGAGAGCCGAGTGAGGGTTATTCTTTGCAGTGGCCTGTGCACGACCTACGATAGCCTGGCTGCTGGTTACTGTTTCCAGGCAGCCATAATGTCCACACCGACAGAGCTCGCCATCATCTACAATCGCCACATGGCCAAGTTCTCCAGCGCCAAAGCTTTCCCCAAAGTAAAGTTGGCGATTGAGTATGATACCGGCGCCGATTCCTCGACCTATCTTGATGACAATTAAGTTAGATATATTTTTGCTGTCTCCAAAAGTGAACTCAGCAAGAGCGGCGACTTGACTATCGTTGGCTATATGAATAGGAAACTCGTACCTCTCTTCCAATAAATCTCTTAAATATAGGTTGTGCCAGTTGAGATTGACGGCATTGTGCACAAATCCTCTTTTGGAATCTATCAATCCGGGCGTACCAATACCAATACCCAGGATAGGACTATCGGTAAATGAGATTAATTTATCAATCATTTCATAAACGAGCTTCAGGGCATCGTCGCCATTCCGCCCATCTATTGATAAGTTGAAACGATGTCTGATTTCTCCCCTGAGGTTGATCAATGCTCCCCTAAACTCGATATCTGCCAGGTCAATACCTATCAGATAACGGGAATTATCCACAATGCTCAGTAGAATAGGAGGCTTACCCCCTCCTGACGGACCAAGCCCCACCTCTGCCACGAGTCCATCATTTATCAACTTAGCGACGGCATCTGAGACGGTTGTCCGGGTCAAACCCGTCAACCGAGCTATGTCAGCGCGGCTGATCTTCCCCTTACAGTAGATGGCTTTGAGGATCAAGTGGGTGTTGTGAGTCTTTGTTTGCTGTCGAGTTGCCTTTATCATTAGAATCTAACCAAAGCTGACAAATAAACTTTGTAAGTTTAGTAAACTTACAAAAAGTATTAATATAATATTTCAATGTTGTCAACATTTAAATCAATTTTAAATCAATTTTTTTATAAAATTTTATGCATTTCCTTCTCCGTGATTAGGGAAAACATCTTATCTGGTTAGGAAGAACAGCGATTCCTGTCCATATGAAGCCCATAGTGGCGTGCGGGAGGGTCTTTAGCGAGGAAGGATGGGAACCTCGCTATGATGGATGACATCCCTCATCATTATCTATCACAGGAATGGAAATGCTTCCTGTTAAATAGACAGCGCAAGTTTATTTTATTGTTGTTATATGAGAGAAGCAAAAATTTTTTGAATAGAAGGCCAAAGAAGATGGAAAATTATCAAATAAATAGAACCTTCCCCTTTTATTCTTTAATTTGCTCTTTTAACTTTGTGATTAACTGATCGAGAAACTTGATCTTTTCCTGATCTGAATATCCATCCCTCGCTTTTTTCAGGTATTCTATGGCCTTAAGAAAATCCCCCTGATGAATATAACAGCGGCCAGCCATTTCCAGAAATTCAGGGTCATCGGGTTTGAGTTCCAATGCTTTTTCAAAATGAGTCAACGCTTCTTCAATTCGATTCAGCTCAAAGAGGATAAGCCCCCTATTGTATAAGCTATCCACACTGTCTGGCTTGAGTTCCAAAGCTATCTGATAGTACTGAAGCGCTTTATCCAATTCATTCTGTTGACGATAACATATTCCTAACTGATGATAGGCTCCTGGAAAAGACGGGCTCAATTCTGTCGTCTTAATCAAGGCTTCTATAGCATTAGAAAACTTATTTTTTTTAATATAACTGATGCCAAGAAAATAAAGGGCATTGGCATCATCAGGATTTTCCTCTACCATCTTTTTCAAAATAGTTATCGCTCCATCAAAATCGTTTTGCTGCATCTTTTCTGTGGCCTGATTGAAATCGGCTTCGGCTTGTTTAGCACGCTCAAATTCTCTAATCTGCTCTTCTGTAGCCATGACAATTGTTTGCATTTCAACCTTCAGCATTCTTTCCTGAGGAGTCTCAAAATTCCATTCAGCTGTTTGCGTTTTATACCCCTCTTTTTGTATAGTGACCTGGTAGATTCCATGGGGAAGGCCAACCAATTTAAATTCTCCTTTTTTATCTGTTATTATTCTATAACTTCTGCTTGTCCTTGTGTTTCGAAGAAATATTTCCACTTTTGGAATAGGTTGATCCTTTGTATCTAGAACCTTCCCATATATGTAATACTCCCGATATTGACATAGACCTGGGACAGTAGAAGCTATGATGAAAAATAAAGACATCAATCCTAAAAATAAAAAAGACTGGTAGCGCACAGGCCTCCTCCTATTTTGATTTAAAATGATTTGCTTTTTTCAAAGCTTCTTCAACCTTATGAGGCTGGTTCTTTCGATTGTAAATATCTGCCAGAAGAAAATAACCAAAAGCTTTAAGTTCTGACGCTTTTGCTAGGGGGAGACCCTTTTGAACTAACTCAAGAACATGATTTATATCTACAGACTCATACAGCAATCCTCGAGCTAAGAATAAGTATCCTTCGGCAGTTTCAGGAGCTATCCGGATAACTTCTTCCATTTGCTCTATGTATCCCTTTCGATCCCCAAATTTAAACAAAAGCTTTCCCAGATTGAAACGAGCGCGGAAATGGTCAGGGTAAAGAGCCACTTCTTCTGAATAGGCCTTCTGAGCTTCCTCTAACTTTCCCTGTTCTTCATAAAGAAACCCGAGATGGAAATGGGCCAGAGGAAATTTCGGGTATTGGTGTAAGATATCCTTAAGAATAGTTTCTGCTCTATCATATTGTTTGAGATTCACAAGACAAGCGGCCAAATTTAAGCTGTTCCTAGTCAATTTTGGCTGAATTTCGACAGCTTTTTCCAGGTAAGATAGAGCTTGCGCATGGTCATTTTCTCCCATATAAACCTCTCCAATCATGGTGTAGGCCTGAGTGTTCCGATCGTCTACGGAGAGTGTCTGCTTGCAGAGAGCAATCACATCTTCTTTTTTCCCTTCTTTTAATAATATGTTAGCAAGTCCGATCAGGGCTTGAATGCTGTTTGGATCATCCTTCAATATAAAATCATACTGAGCCTTTGCTTCATCATTTCGGCCTAACTCAACATAACAGGTAGCTAACAACAACATAGCCTGAGGAATAGCTGGATCTTCTTGGAGGACGGATTCCAGAATCTGAGCGCTTTCTTGGTGTTTTTCATTGTTAATCAATTCACCAACTCTTTGGACCGATTCGTATATATGATGTTTATCTTTAGGATCAGCTAATCCCCTCTCTCCTTTTTTAGCTGATTTCTTGGCAACTGGCGCTCCAATATAGCCAAGAGCAGCCAGACGCTCAACGGTTTCCATGTCCAAGTTTGCGGCTTCTGGCTTTGGCGCTTCTAAACTGGATTCCTCGATCAACTGGTCTAGAGTCTCTTTGAATTTTCGAGCAATTTTTTGATGTCTGTTTATTACACTATCCAATTCTTGTGGATCGGCGATAAGGTCATAAAGCTCAGGACGAGGAGCATCGATGTATTTGAACCTGGGAGTTCTCAAGCTATGCAAAGAGCTCCATCCATAATGCAAGTTCGGTGTGAGGGATTCAGAATAGGCATACTGGTTTTCTTCCTTTTCAGGATGAAGAATCACAGATAGTAACGACTCCCCTTGGTTCTCTTCTGGAATCTGAATTCCTATCATCTCTAACAAGGTGGGATAAAGATCGATGAGCCTCGCTTGAGAGCGGATACGTATGCCCTGAAGTTTCTCAAAAGGAGTGATAATGATAAAGGGAATTTGGACCGCATATTCATAGATAAAATATCCGTGAGCCATTTCGCCATGATCACCCAAACCCTCACCATGATCACCAATGATAAAAATGATAGTGTTTTTAGCTAAACCATTCTCATTCATCCAGGAAACGCAGCGCCCGATCTGATCATCAGTGAAAGCAATTTCTCCATCATACAGCCCTACCATACCCGTATTGTATTCAGAGAAGTACGGTTCCGGAGGCTCATACGGGGCATGAGGATCATATAGATGAATCCAGGCAAAAAATGGCTTATTTATTTGGTCTTCCATCCAGGATATCGCAGCATCGACCACCTCATTGCCAGGTCTCTGGACCATTGCTAGATCGAGTTGCTTATACTTTTTTAAATCAAACTGATCATCGTAATGGTGAAATCCCTGTTTTAGCCCCCAGCGTCCATCCAGGACAAAAGCTCCGATGAAAGCTCCACATTGATAGCCTTGTTGGGAAAGCAGCTCAGCAAGAGTCATATGCTCCAAAGATAAAGCCGTGTTGCCGTTCACTCTTACTCTATGAAAAGTAGGATACAGACCGGTCATCATTGAGGCATGGGATGGAAGGGTTAAGGCAGAAGAGGCGGTGCACTGTTCGAACACAACGCCTTGTCTGGCTAGAGAATCAAGATGAGGTGTCTTCACGCCAGAATAGCCATAGCATGGTAGATGATCCGCTCTGGTCGTATCCAATGTGATCAGGATGATATTGGGCTTGTCTATTCCATGTTCGACGAGTATTGATGCAAATTCCTTTATTGGATCCTTCTCGGGCCAAAAAATCAGATAGAAAATTAGGCAAACAATGACTAATCCTATACTTATTCCAGCTAACAGGAGAATTTTACGTTTTTTCATTTTTCTGCCAAGCTAAAATCGCGTTGCTACTAAATGACCTTAAATACTAATTGAGATATTATTATAGAATACTGAAAAAGTCATTTACCACTTTTACTCTGTATCAAGGACTCCAGCACTGCCCAGACAGCTCCTGGACGCATGTATTTCATAGCCCGGAACAGCTTCTCTCCATATTTTGTATCGGGTTTATTCCACATTCCCTCTTCGGGATTACAATAAGCCTCAGGGGTCTTGAAAAAGTAACCTTGCCCATAGGGACTGTAGACCACATAATATTCACCATAAGCTGTGTGCATCCCCTCCTTTACCAATCCATGAAGAATACAATTGGAGGCGAAGGCATAGGTGGTTCCTGTCCAGACCTCATCACCCTGCTGGCTGTAGAGCTGCTTTCCTTGCGAATTTCGCCCATTCACAGCTCCCATTAAACCATTGCCAAAACCAAGGACATTCTTTTGATAAATGGTCTGCAAGGCTCTTTTTGCCTGTTTAAGCGGAACAATCCGGTCGCTCTCCTCTTCCTCTAATCCCAAAATCTTTGTGTACCAGAGACCAAAGAGTTGATCGGTCATGATATCATCTGTGTGAGCATCGATGTTAAAGTATCCTCCACCTTCATTCCACAATTTTTGTAAGCCTTTTCTTCCGGAATTATACCATGATTTATATTTTTCTATGGTCTCCTTAATAGCGATTCCATCTGCTTCAGAAAATCCCTGATCTATTAAAGTCTGTCCCATTTTAGAAGTTGCCTTTAAAGCTGCCAGCCAGAGTATGCTCACAAAAGCGCTCTCTCCCTTCATCTTCCACGTATCATAAGTCTGGTCAGGTATTCCCTCGTTTAAAGGAATATGACTTTCGGGATCTGCAAATCTCTTCTCCAGAGTATCCAAGGCAATCACAGAAGTCTCGAACGCTTTTTTTAGAAAGTCTAGTTTCTCAGAACCAGTGTGAAGGAAATCCCTATAAGCACGCAAAGGGAATTTCGGGTTCAAATCCTTCCAGACATTGGCATTCTGCCAATCGAAGGCATTGATTATTACCCAGGGCCGTCCTCGAGGGGAACCGAGATCATGCGGAATCATGCCGTAGACCTTGTTCGTATTCCAGTAATAAGGCATCTTATCTTCAGGAACCTCGTTGGGCATAACAACAGGATACGAATAAACTTTGTAGGTGGGATCTTCCCAATCCACAGTCTTGGCAAAAAACCGCATATTGTTCTTCTCCAGCTCGGGCCACAGCTTCAAAAGGTGCCAGGAGGAATAGGCATCCACATCAAAGGTGCCGTACATCAGATAATCCACGCTTTCCAAATAAGTATGCAGATTTGTGGAAGCATTCCAGATGCTGGTTTCTGCTAAAACATAAAGCTCGTTGAAAAGGGCCTGTTTGAACCAATCGGGCCAAAGAGAATTCTGGATAATTTCCTTCTGCCATTTATCTATTTCTCTCTCCCAATTCTGGTACTCTTCAAGAGCTTCGGAAGCAATCACAAAAGCGTTCTCGCCGTTTATCCCGAAAAACTCGGTGTATTTTTTCCTGTATTTAACACCCTTTTCAAACTCATAGAAAGGGAAATCCCAAGCGACAACCATAGGGAATTCCAAATGTTCTTTTGGCTTCAAAGTAAATCTGATTGCCAAGGCTCCTGCTGAAGCTTCCCCATTTCCTGCTGTCCTTGAATTTTGAGAATTTGAGAGAGTGCCGTCATTGGAGAATGTCTGCCAGACTTCCATGCCGCTTCTCAGAGGATCAAAATCAGTATGATAATATATCTCTGTTTTCCCTGGAATTTCTTCGGCTGCAATGCACATGGTTCCTGTCATAGCATTTCCAGATTTTATATCCATATCTTTTTTTCTGTAAACAATGCCTTTCTTCCCTGCCATATGAATGAATTGGTTATAATTTCCTGAGCTCTTTCTGTCCCACACAAAATCTGAAGGATGATTATGAGGATCCCTAGCATAAGGTTCCCAGCCTATCATATTCTGCCAAGTCAACATGATGCTGACTTCAATCGGTTCATCATCAGGATTATCGACGATCCATTTATAGACGGCAACAGGATAGCTTGTTTGGCGATAATTGTGGGGAATAACAGGTGAAAACTGAGTGACGGCAATCTTTGCTGGCAGCTCATCGTTTCTTTCATAAGAAAATCCAGATTTGGGAAAAAGAGCATAATAGCTTCCCTTCCTTTCTGGATATTTCCACTTCCAGCTATGGAGCTGCGCCGAAGAAGGCGGAGCATCAGTGGATAGAGTCTGGACAATGGTCTTATTTCCTTTTTTCATATAAACATGGAATTGATTGGCCCAAATTGTATCGTCCACCATCCACCCCAGTTTAAGAAACCAGTATCTGAAGTTACCGCTTATGGTGCGTTCAAAAGCCCCAGCGCCAATGCCGCCGACCGGACAGGCACTTCCCTCTGGTTTGGCATCTATATTCTGCAGTTGTTTGGAACGGCCGAAATGAGTCAGTTTATATCCAAAAGGACGGTCAAAAGCACACTGGGGGAATTTACCCAGATTCGTTGCCGAATAATTTAGTCTTTCGAGAATATGAGCAATGATATCCTTATCTTTTTCGTATCCGCTTTTTTTTGCTTCTTGAATGAGTCTGCTTATGCGCTCTTCGATCTCCTTGCCCTGCTCATCACATATCCCCTTCTCCATCAAGAGCTGCAGGTACTGACTCTGGAGCTGCTTTTTTATCCCGTTTCCCTGACTCTTCGACGAAAAAGATACCTCAGAACAGAGCAGGCTGTTTTGATTCAGATAAATAAGAAAAAGAACCAATAGAAAAACATAAAAAATTCGGAAGAAAACCCAATTTTCATCTTTTTTTCCTTGAGAGCTGAAAAGCATCATAACCTCCTGAAGCTTAAATTTTCTTCCTTAAGACAGGCTGTCCATGGAGGATGGTCTCTACGACATTAAATTCTTTGTCAAAAATGGCGAAATTGGCATATTTTTCTTTCTGAATGCTTCCTAGGCTGTCATCCAAGTCAAGAACCCGGGCAGGATTCAAAGAGGCCATGTTTACGGCTTGACTCACCTCAATTCCAGTCCATTCGATAACATTTTTCACCGCCCTGTTAAGGGTCAATACACTTCCGGCTAAAACACCACTCTCTCTAAGACGAACCTCATTTCCCTTTACAACTATCTCAAGATTCCCCATAGTATGAATTCCATCATCTAACCCTGTGGCCTTTATTGAATCAGTGATCAAACATATTTTCTCTATGCCTTTTCTGGCTATGGCCAGCCTTATTGCAGAAGGGTGGAGATGTATCCCATCAGCAATAACCTCTGCCGTAACATCTGGAGAGTCAAGAACAGCGCCTACAACCCCTGGTTCTCTATGATGATATCCACTCATGGCATTGAAAAGATGAGTGGCATGGCTTATTCCTTGCTTAAAACTCTCAAGCGCCTGTTGATAAGTGGCATCTGAATGACCTATAGAGATAATAATTCCTGATTCCCCCAATACCTTTATGAAGTTCATATTATTACCCACTTCTGGCGCCATGGAGAGGATAGTCTTTAATCCACTCACAGATTTTATCAAAAGCATTATTTCTTCTTCACTCATTTGCCTGACATGAGAAGGATCTTGAGCGCCTCTTCTTTGATAATTCAGGTATGGCCCCTCGATATAAAGACCAAGCAGTTCTGATGGCAATGGCAATTGAGCCCCTTTTCTGATTGTATCCACAGCTTTAAAAATTATGTTCAAAGACGAAGTCGTGGTTGTCCCGAGAAATCCTGTGACACCATGACGAGCTTGATGAAAGGCTATCTGTTTCAAGCTTTCTATCATACAATCCATGATATCTTTTCCCAACGCTCCATGAACGTGCAAGTTAATAAGACCAGGGCTAATAAAATTATCACCCCAGTCTATAAAGCTCATTTCTTCCTCTGAGAGCTTATGGCCTTGAGGAAAGACATCAGAGATTTTCTCTCCTTCAAATACGACTACTCCACCATACAAGATTTTATCTGGAAGGATGATATTTCCTTTTAAAGCTGTTTTCTTCATTTTTTAAATATTATTACTTATGTGAGTCTGACAGAGGCAACTGAGGACGCAATCCCCTGTAATCGATTAGCTGAATACCACGTTTTTTGATAATTTTCTTGATGCGCTTGTCAGTAAGCGCCTTGGTGACAGCGGCTCTATTCTCTGCGACATTGGGCAGGCCTTCAGGATTAGCGTCGATCAAAGCTCGCTCTTCTAAAGTATCAAGGCCTGGGTGGACGACCAGGAGCCAGAGGCCAGAATCTAGATTTCTCAATTCATCAGCGAGCGCTTTTCCTTTTTGGTTAGGCGGAATTTCATAGATGCTTAACTGCTTCTCTCCAGATTCTCTCGATAATGGCAAATTATAATCCTGACGGATTTTTAAAACTATTTCCCTGAGTTCTGGAGTCGCCCGAGCCGTATCCATATGAGTATCGATGTACTGGACATCGATCTTGCGTTTCAGGGCCAAATCCACCTGAGCACGCAATTCTTTATCTACCTCTTCAAGGTCAGGATTCGCATCTAAAAAACCCTCAGTAGTAGGATAAAAATATCCATCTTCATCAACGAGGCTCCTAACTTCATTAACAGGCAAGATAGGTTTCCACCTGTAATCACGCCATTCAGCATTTAATGTTAAGTGGACACCTATACACCATTCCGGATTTTCACGGCACATTCGAGCCGCCTCTTCAAACCACGGAGAAGGAACCATGATCGAAGCGCAGGTCAATATTCCCTCTTGAAAACTTTTTTTAAAGGCAAGATTAGAGGAGTGAGTCCTTCCCATATCGTCTCCTCGAACGATAAGCTGGATGGGCTCTGTTGCTATTTTTAGAGGTGCACCACATCTTATCCAGAGAAGACTAATAACGATGAGACAGGTAAGCACGAAAGTTGATCTTTTCATTCCTTAAATTCCTTTCAAAATCTCTTATTTCGTCCATATTACGAAACAAAAACTGAGATTAAATGTTATTCTTTCAGATGCTACTGACTAACCTACAAGCTTATACCACAGGAAAAAATGGAGATCAATCGTGAAAAATCAGAAGAAAACCAATAATAGAGCCTAAACTCTCCATACATAATAGGCCAAATCCAAATTATGACGAAGCCCAGACAATTATGCTATTTATCAATTATTTAATTGCTTGCTTAGTTAAACGTATCTCTCTCCCATAGACCTCAATCCAGTCCACCCGTGTGCAGGCGGAACTACCCTTGCCAGTTGTAAGGTCTGTCCAACCTATCGAACGGACTCTTTTTAAATCTGGCGCTTCTACCCAATCACCAGCTTCAATGTTGATGATATCCAGGTGGCGCCATTTTAAATCCGTTATCTGCGCAGTGAATTCATGCCAATCAGACGTTTGGCCAAAACCTATATCACTGACCAACCAAGTCCCATCATCCAAACCTAGAACTATCTTGAGAACATTCGCTCCAGATTGCCTGGTGCATAAGCGAATCCACCCATCTGAAGACAGATCAACCAGAGCATTCTTCTTTTGCAGTGTCAGCGCCCAGCGCTTGTCACAGAGGCCTGACCAAACATACCAGGGGTCTCCTGGGACCTCGTCATGGTGTGACTTCTTTATCGAATCTCCACCAGGGCCATGCCGTGTGAGCAACAAATCCGGGTTCTGGATATGTTTTTGCGTAACAGGCACTTCTGCGGGTATCTGTCGCCAGTCTTCATGAAAAAACAAATCAACTTTTTTCGTTAATGGATCATCAATAGCATCGGATTCGTTAGAAGAACCGACAGCAAGAACGAGGCAGCAACTCACTAAAGAGAGAAAATAGATAAATGATTTCCGAATCATGTCGCCTCCAAAATGAAGATTTCTAATATATCCAAAAAAGAGACTAGTCTCAACATTCAATATTTGCCCTCCTCTACTTTTCTATTTATTCCACAAATAAAAAAGATGCATATCGCAGAATTGTGCTGTGTTCATTATATTTAGTATCGAATGTTGAAATCCATTTCCAACGAGGCAGATTGAAAAAGGTTTCAAGATATATAAAATTAGTCTGTTAGATACACTAATCCGTTATATTACTAATATGAAAGCAATAAATTTTGTTAAATTGTCATAGCGAGCGACCGAAGGGAGCGCAACTATCTCTCTAAAAAAAGAGATTGCCGCGTCGCTTTGTTCCTCGTGCTGACATAGAAATTATTACGGCTATATCACTTTTATGGAGGGAGGATTTGTCTATGGATAAAGAATTGGCATCCATCGCAAAAATGATAGATCATTCTTTGCTTCATCCCACATTAACTGATGAGGAACTCAGAAAAGGTTGTCAGCTTGCTATGAAGTATAATGTTGCATCTGTTTGTATAAAGCCCTATGCCGTCGGTTCAGCCGTGGAATTATTAAAAGGTTCAGAAGTTAAGGTTGGAACAGTGGTAGGATTTCCTCATGGCAGCAACAAGACAGAAATTAAAGTCCAAGAAGCAGATTTAGCTTGCAAAGAAGGTGCTGCTGAGATAGATATGGTTGTTAATGTTGGCAAAGTACTGAGTCGAGATTGGGAATATGTGGAAAGGGAAATCAAAGAAGTTACCGAGATCGCCCATAATCACGGGGCAATCATAAAGGTCATATTTGAGAATGATTTTCTGCCAGATGATGAGTTTAAAATCAAACTCTGTGAAATATGTGAAAGAGCAAAGGTGGATTTTGTTAAAACTTCAACCGGTTATGGCTTTATAAAAGACAAGGATGGTAAATATTCATACAAGGGTGCAACAGATAATGACCTTCGCCTTATGCGTGAACACTGTTCTGATGCTGTACAAGTCAAAGCGGCTGGAAAAGTGCGAACACTGGATGATGCCATAAGGGTGCGCTCTCTGGGAGCCACAAGGATTGGTGCTTCTGCCACGGAAACAATACTGGAAGAAGCAAAAAGAAGAAAGATTGAATAGTTCAGAAAATACTTTATCCGACAAAGGAAATCAATTGTCCTTAAATTCTTTTCCTATGATTTCTAGCAAGACAGAACAATCTTCATAATAATCCAGACTCAATTCACAGATGATAGTACAAGCCACTCCTCTTTCCTTTTTTGTATTCACACTTAAGGGCTATTGAAAGTCCATTAAAGATTGAATCGAAGAACACCTCCATAGCATAAAATTGGAAAATAATATCAACGCAACAATGACTTTAAGCTCCAAAACTTTCTTCATTCTTGACAACCCTTTCATAATAAAATTCGATCTACTGCTCTATTTAGAGATCCAAACTAATATGTATCTCTCAAAGATATTATTTTTAAAGAGCTTCTAAATCGATCTATATCAATATGTTTATCCCCTAAGAAGGAAACTTCATACTTTTTCCCTGGAATCATATCAAAAAAATTATCCGCAAATCTTCCATTCAAACCTGAAGCCGAAAGATAAACATCTTTAGCAAAGTTAACACTTTCTAAAGAGATAATCACTTTTTCCCCTTGAACGGAAATTTCTCTTTTTATTTCAGGATAGGGAAGGTTGACTCTCTTCATTTCCGAAAAATGAAAGACGTTTGAACTGAGGACTGCTTTTCCTTGAATCAGCTCACAGTAAAAATAGACTTCATTCCCTTGGAAATTCTTTTTTAGATCATCCAAGGATTTATTAAAGATTATTTGGCTCTTTCCAGGTTCGATTCTTATCTGAGATTTATTCTGGCTGACGACTCTCCCTCCATAGGTATAAACGCCCCAATTCAACTCGGCTTCAACTGGCTGGAGAAGATCGGAAATGCAGAAAACATTCAAAATTTTTCCATCGTCAATGGGTGCGATAAGCACTGGGGAATAAAATCTTTTGGCATAATAATGGAGGGCCTTCCATGTTCCGAAATAATCAAGGCCAGACCAGGAAGCGACCTGCCAGCAGTCGTTTATCTGCCAGTACAAAGAGCCCATGACTCTGGGCATCTGGCTGCGAAAATGCTCGACAGCTATTTTCATCCCTTCGGCCTGAAGAACCTGGCTCAGCCAGAGGAGAGATTCAAAATCTTTTGCAAGTCTGAAATGGTCCAACATGTAAAGAAGGATAAGCCTATTTCCCTCTGGATGCTTCTGATGATGCTCCATAACCGGAGAGGTGATATTCCAGTCTTCTGGAAGAGTGAACGTTTTTACTGTTTCAATCAGAGGAAACGATTGAAACCCAAATTCACTCTGGAAGCGGTGAAATTTTTTCTGATATTCTTTAAAAGGTTCCTTTCCATGCCAGATTCCCCAGTAATGCATATCTCCGGATTTTTCAGATCGAGGTTCTCCAATTTTTTCAGAATGAGGAGAGCTGGGCCAGTAGTTACGCTGAGGGTCAAGCACTTTAACTGCCTGAGGAAGGATTTGATGAAATATCTTTTCATAGTGTTCCCATACATCTTCGGGAAGATAATTTTTCCATCCCCAGTGAAACCATCCTTCTTCACATTCGTTGTTCCCGCACCAGAGAGCAATACAGGGATGATGTCTCAGCTCTTTTATCACATATTCTGCCTCTTTTTTCACATTTTCGAGAAAAGCTTCATCTCCAGGATACATAGCACAGGCAAACATGAAATCCTGCCAAACAACCAATCCGAGTTCATCACAGAGATCATAAAATTCCGCAGATTCATAAATCCCTCCACCCCATACGCGGACCATGTTCATGTCTGCTTCAACACAATCTCTGAGGAGTTTCTCATATTTCTGCCGCGATACGCGATTCAAGAACATATCTGCCGGTATCCAGTTGCCTCCTTTAGCAAAAAAAGGTACACCATTGACGACGAATTGAAAGCTCTTGCCCCATTGGTCTTCATTCTGTTCAAGAACAAGTTTTCGAATGCCGATCCGCTTTGAAATTGAATCAATGAGCTCTTTTCCATTGTAAAGATAAACTTCCACTGTATATAAACTCTGCTCCCCCATGCCCGAGGGCCACCAAAGCTCAGGATCTGATATTTCTATAGAAACTTCATGAAGATTGGAGCCTTTTTCTAAAGATATTTTTTTATTTTTTAAATATTCCTTTCTTCCCGGAACTCTCACACGTATTTCCATTTCTTCACTCTTATCAGATAAAATGCTGAGCTTTAAATTAAGAACAACCTCCTTTTCTTCTAAGAAATCTTGAATTATTTCCAGCTCTTCAATACGGACATTATCCCACGCTTCTATATAAATAGGCCGCCAGATGCCACTTGTAGCCAGTCTTGGCCCCCAGTCCCAGCCAAAGTGATAAGGCGCCTTACGGGTATGGGGAGAACCTCCAGGCAATTTATAAGGCAATCTTTCTTCCAGAATCTTTGCTCGCTTTACGGGAGACTCAAGCTTAATTCTTAACTCGTTTTTACCGGTTTTGAGAAAAGGTTTTATATTGAACCTATAACCACGAAACATGTTATCTGTCTCAGCAATTTTTATATCATTCATGAAGATTTTTGCATACGTGTCCAGTCCCTTACAGACCAATTCAATATGATTTTTGCCCATCAGGGACTCGGACACTTCGAATTCCTTTCTATACTCCCAGTTTTCTTTCTCTATCCACTGGACTTTTGTTTCATTATCCCTGTAATAGGGATCTGGAATAAGTCCGTTATCCATAAGGTCAGTATGAACACAGCCCGGCACTGTGGCCTTATACCACTCTTCCTTATTTGCTTGCCTGAACAGCCACCTCCCATCTAAAGAATGTCTGGTCATATTTGATCTTGTTGAAAGATTTTTAGAATGCGGGAGGGATTCGTCTGAGTAAAGATCTGGAAAGACAATTAAAAAAGTGATCAGCAAAGATAGAAAAATTTTCATTCTTAACTGCCAAATCATTTTCAAAGACAAGATCATACTGACCTCCTCATGATCCTTTTCCTAGGTTACATTTCAAAGAATTGTTTTCATTACTAAAGAAATGAATCTAATGTAAAAAAATTTTGCCAGTTTTATAAAACTCATTACATGACTTGACATTTAAAATAACAAAAAACAAATGATGATCTCCCGAATATTCCTAACTCAGACTATTGTGGACTTAAAAATTCAATGTCTTTTAATCTGCAGAATTCTTTCAAACTTATCAAATGATGTCCAAAACATAGATGCATGTGATTTGATCTTAAATTTTCAATAAGATTTGGCATGCTGCAATCTAGTTTTATGAACGCATGGGGCCAGTGCTCTCGTGCTTCTTTGAATCTTTCCTTTTTAACTTTTTGAGTGTGACCTTCAGCGGCGAGCAGGACAAATTTTCCTTTAATTCTTGAAAGCCTGGCTATAGTCACTGGCGATTCTTTGACACAGAATACGGTTGTAGCTCCTTGAGCTTTTCCCATATATTCATACTGAAGGCCAAGGTCCACTCCATTCCTGTTCTTAGCCATAAGAGACGGCATCGAGCCGCAGTTTACTACCCTTAAGATTTTTTTCTTCTGATCAAGATGGTTGATGTCTCCAAAAAGGGAAATTCCCCCTGACACTGAACTCAAAATTCTCATGGTGATAGCAGCATTAATATCAGACTCACATGAAACGGTAAATCCTTCATCGTTCAGGAGCGAAACAGCTAAGCAAGAGGAGGCATAGTTATTTATCATCTCATCCTGGCATTTGACTGCAACTATATTGTATCCATCTTCTTCCAATGCATTCTTAAGGGCAAGATAAAGACGAATGGATCTTTCAAGAATATCGTTGGGCACATGAATCTCTCCGTATTTTTCCTCAAGCCATTTTCTCGTTTTTGATAACTTTTCATTTGGAGCCCTTTCTGCTTCGAGATATATACGCAGACCATCTATGTGCTCAACTTCTAAACCAAAAACCTCTTTTAATTGGATAATATCAGCCATTGTTGTATACATACCCATCACTCTTCCGCCCACGACACATAGTCTATTTCCTTTTAGGTCTTTTGTAGCAGTCGAAGCCCGTATAAATGTAGCTATCTCCTTTAATAATCCTTCCGATCCTGATGAACCATAAAAGAATCTATGCCTAAGGCCCAGTTCATCTAGCGAACCATGAACGATTCCTCCTGCTGTAAGGGAAAAAGAGGCAGGATTATCCTCGGCCCACACGCCAAAAGGAATGTCAACCTCTTTTACAGTGTCCAGAACTGTGGGAGTGGATACCCATGTCCCTAAGAGAAGAAAGATGCAGTCAGCTCCCATGTCAACATACTTTTTTGCAGCACTTATACAACCTTTTGTTTCAAAAATCAGTTCATCTTTTTTAATAACATCAAAACCTACTGATTCTAAAGCTAATGAAGCGTTTTTACCAAAATCTTCAGCAAGATCTGTTCTTTCCCTAGGAAGGCTTAAAGTGATGATCCCGACCCTTCCTCTTTTCCCAGACATGATTACCTCCTGTTCAAACACACTTTATGAAACTAAACATACGAGACGTGTTGCCATTCTATGCTCAGCCTCTAGCGTTTCTAGATTGCGGCGATTTTTTCTATTAAGTTTTTGTTTTTAATCAGTAGCCTTCCTCTATAGCTTATATTACAAGGAAAAATCGAGGTCAATCACTAAAAACGAAAAAGCAAGGACAATTAATATTTCCTTAGGCTTTAGCCTTGGCTTTTCTGGAATATGGTTAGGTCAGGTCTAATGACAGGAAGCGCAGGTGTAGGACTCGTCAGTCTACTTTTTTCTATCAAATTTTCTTATCTGCTTCATACCTTCTATGATCGGTGGGAATTTTATCAATTTTTCTTTCTCCGTACCCCATGTTGTGAATAAATGACCGAGCATCTTTTGGCTTTCCTGACTATAGCTGTATCTTATCAGGGATTTAGTAGCCTCTGGCTTCCTCCAACTTGCAGGGAGCACCCGAAAACCTTTCTCAATAAACATTGGAATCGATGGATATTCATTCATCAGTTCATAATGCCAGGGACAGATTATTATGTCCTTCGGGATCATATCAACTGCTGGGTCTGTACCATTCATGGACGATTCCCATTCACCAAAATTATACTTCTCGCCGTCTATCAAACGGTCACCCCACATCAACATCGTAACGCCACGTTTTTTCACAAGATGTCCATATATTTCATTTACAACCTTTGCATAAAGCTCAGCAGGATTCTTCCCTCTCGTGGAAGGGGAAAACTCATCCCCGAGTAAGAACACTTCGTCCATCCCGATATGAAAGGCATCGGCTTCAAACGCATCAATCAACTCATCCATTAACTTGAAAACGATTTGATTGATTCTTGGGTTCATAGGATCCCATTCCCGGCAATATATGCCTTTGTTCTCAGGATACGCTCCTGGCGTAGTATCAAATTCAGGACATTTAATCAACAGTGGAAAAGTTTCTTCTTCCCATGATTGATGGCCAAGACTCTGAAACTCTGGTATCAAACGAATGCCATAGCTCCGACAGAGTGCCGCAAAATTATGTGCGGCCTGTTCTGTAATGGGCTTATCTCCTCTCCTTAGCTCCGGATGCGATTTGTAATCAAAATTGTAATCTACTTCAAGTATGACCACATTGATGCCAATACCAGCAAGCCCAGGTATATTCTTGCTGAGCTCTTTTAGATCATCATCGGTATTGTAGTCTAAGAGATGAACAGCATGCCATTTCATACTCGTCTTTGGCATATCTTTTTGTACCTGGGGAACTGCACATCCGAAAATCAAGATGAGCACAAGAAATAAGAATAGATATCTTGATGCCATAAAAATTTCTCCTCAAATTTGTAATGAACTTAGGAAACTGATTTCCATTTTATTCTGGAACCGACTTTTGGAATACCCGCATGAGTCTTGTATAAACTGAACGAGAATGTTAAGTGTATAATGTGTACTAAATATCCATAAAATTCAAATGTTTATTTACTTCTCAATATGCCTATAACAGTGTACTTAATTTCTATCAACATCTAAAAAGACTCTTATCTTTTATTTTTTCCTTTTAATAATCATTTGCATTATACTGAAAAAAAATGATTCTACGCCGCATAGTGAGGAGATTACTCGATGAAGACATTGAAGATTGTCATTGCCTTTTTATCCATTTATTTTGCTTTGTTCACGCTTTATGCCCAGACTGATGATGTACCCATATCTCAGTTGCGAGTGATGATTATTGGTGCGCATCCGGATGATGCGGAAAAAGCTGGTGGAACCGCTGCCAAGTATATAGCTTTAGGACATAAAGTGCAGCTTGTGTCCATGACAAACGGCAATGCCGGGCATTACAAAATGGGGGGCGGCGTTTTAGCTAAGAGGCGGAAGAAAGAGGCTCGATGTGCGGGAGATGTCATAGGTGCAGAATATATCGTATTGGACAATAACGATGGCGAATTGATGCCCACCCTGGAGAACCGCAAACAGGTCATCTGTCTGATTCGACAATTCAATCCAGATTTAATCATCACTCACCGACCCAACGACTATCATCCCGATCACCGCTATACTGGTATCCTCATACAAGATGCCGCCTATATGGTCACTGTGCCCAATATCATGGCAGGAACACCCCATCTTAAAAAAAATCCAGTCATCCTGTACATGAGCGATCAATTCACCAAACCTTACTCTTTTGAACCCGATGTGGTTGTTGGGATCGACGATTTCATCGAAAAAAAGATTAATATGTATCATTGCCATGAATCCCAAATGTATGAATGGCTGCCCTTTAATAGAGGTAATCTGGATGAAGTCCCTAAAAATGAATCTGAGCGGCGCGCTTGGCTGGGAAAAAGACTAAAACAGATTGATGAAATCATTGCCGATAAATACAGGGATAAGCTCATCGAATTGTACGGAAAAGAAAAGGGATCTAAGATTCGTTATGCTGAAGCATTCGAGAATTCGGAATACGGATCTCCTTTTACTAAAATGAACTTGAAGATTTTATTTCCGTTTTTTTAATAAATAAAAAGGTTCCTCTAGGGAAGTGTCGGAATCAATAGATCTGGGTTCATCAATAGAGCTCTTGATTGCCAAAAGGAGCTAAGCTTTTGCGATCAACACCTGATCATCGTATTGAATCGATTGATGTCGGGCGTGGAATAGCCATCCTGATGATGCTCTTTGTTAACGATATCGCAGGTGTCAATGGCATCCCGACATGGATGAAGCACACGCCTCGTGGCGTGGATGGATTGACATTTGTTGATCTGGTCTTCCCTGCCTTTCTGTTCATCGTGGGGATGTCCCTGCCATTCGCCATCCGGCGGCGGCTCGAACGAGGAGACACGATGTGGCAGATCTGGAAGCATATTTTGATACGCACGATCGGACTTCTTGTCATTGGCGTTTTTATGGTGAATAGTGATTCAATTTCCGATAAAGGCCCCCTTAATCCACACATGTGGACACTACTTATGTATACGGGTGTCATTCTCGTCTGGAACGTACCGCTGCAAGGACCAGGATTAAAACGAAACATTATGCTGAAATTGCGCATTGTGGGCGTTTTTTTGCTTGCGGTCTTAGCCTTACTTTACCGAGGAAAAGAGATTTCAGGATTCTTCCAGATGCGCACACAATGGTGGGGCATCCTCGGATTGATAGGTTGGGCCTATATTGTCTCATGTATATTCTACATTCCTCTGAGGCGCCAGATAGCCGGTCTTGTGGGAGCGATGACAATCCTGTACTGCATTTATATGGCCGACGTGGCAGGCGGTTTAGCCTTCCTTGCCTGGACAAAACCATTTATAAATATCAGCTACATGCTGGGTTCTCATTCGGCTATCGTCATTTCTGGTGCCTTATTAGGCTTGATATTAACTCCCGATTCGCCGGTGCAAGGATACAAAGCTCGTATTCGATGGGCAATAATATACGGGCTGGGGCTTGCCCTAGGGGGATTGCTGCTTCACTCTCTGCATGACATCCACGAGATGTTTCTCATAAACAAAATACTCGGTACACCACCATGGTGTTTACTAAGTTCGGCAATCTTTGCCTGGATTTGGGTGATTGTATATTGGTTGATCGATGTTCGGCGATGGAAGCGATGGGCAGTAATAGTGAAGTCTGCTGGCGCAAATGCTCTCTTCGCCTTTATTCTAGCTCCAATTTTTTACTCCATTTTTGCACTTCTCGCTCAAGCTTTTGGAGGATTTGATTTTTTCGCTGAGCTTGGAAATAATTTTGCAATTGGATTTTGGCGTGCACTTGTTTTTTCGTTTGGCTTAATCTGGCTAACAGGAATTCTGCCGCGGGCCGGAGTATGGTTAAAACTGTAAGAGGAGGATAAAGCCATGAAAAAAATCAATTCATTTCTGGGGATCATTTTATGCTTTTTCCTTAGCCAAAATATCCAGGGAATGAAAATTCTGACCAATCATATTGGTTATGAAACAACTGGATGGAAACACGCTGTTCTATTGGGTCATGAAGGTGACAAAATCGAATCATTTAAAATCAAGAAGTATGGATCAGACGAAGAGGTCTTCTCCGGAGTTCCCCAAAATATGGGGCCAGTCCAGAATTGGAAAGATTGGCAGTTCTGGACCATTGACTTTAATGAAGTTACAGAAGAGGGTGTCTACTACATCGAATGCGCGTCGAACAAACAGACCATTCGCTCTTTTCCGTTCCTCACTCAAGACAATATTCTGGAAAGGAATACTCTCTCTGATGTTATATACTATTTCAAGAGTCAAAGATGTTCAGGTTTACTGGATAAGGCAGATAGGAAAATGCCATTTCTCGGACCGCAAGAAGGAAAGATCATAGATGTTCATGGCGGGTGGTATGATGCCACAGGAGACTATGGAAAACATTTATCCCATCTTTCTTTTTCAACCTATTTTAATCCGCAGCAGACTCCTCTTGTCGTATGGAGTCTTTTTAAAACGTACGAAATATTGGATAAAAGAGACGATCCAAATTTCAGGCAGTATAAAAGAAGGCTTCTTGATGAAGCCATGTATGGTGCGGATTATCTGGTGCGCGTCAAAAAACCGACAGGGTCGTTTTACAGAACCATATCGGGAAGAGGCCCTGGGAAAAAACCTGAAGATCGCCGTATAGCACCCGCCATGAAAGGCTTCTGGATAAAAACAGTAGAAACCAAAGATAAATTCTCAAAAAATAAAGTGGCTAAAGGGATTAAAGAGGTTCCTTATGAAGTCGGGTTCAGGGCTGGTGGAGGCATCTCTATAGCTGCACTGGCCATGGCAGGCACCTATGAAATATCAGGGGATTTTGGTAATGCTGATTATCTTAAGGCAGCAGAAGAAGCGTTTGCCTTCTTAGATGAGAATAATGTGTTCTTGACTAACGATGGAAAGGAAAACATTGTAGATGACTATTGTGCATTATCCGCTGCTACAGAGCTGTACAAAGCCACAAAAAATGAGAGGTACAAAGCTGATGCTGATAAACGAGCCAAAAGCTTGATGGATCGATTAACATCCAGTGATCAATACAAGAATTATTGGCGTGCGGACGACTGTGATCGCCCGTTCTTCCACGCTTCCGATGCCGGATTTCCTGCTGTGAGTCTACTTTACTATCTTGAAATCGCAGATGAGGGAATGAGAAAGAAAGTCCTTGAAACTGTCAAAAAATCAATGCACTTTGAAATTGAAGTGACAGAAGAAGTTAATAATCCTTTTGGGTACAGCAGGCAGCTTGTCCAGAATAAAGAGGGAACAAGACGAACCAGCTTTTTCTTTCCTCATGATACAGAAACAGCTCCCTGGTGGCAGGGAGAAAATGCCAGACTCGCCTCGATAGCAGCCGCTGCCAGGATGGCTTCAAGATATTTTAAGCAGGACAAAAAATACCACGACAAATTACAGGCGTTCGCCTGGAATCAACTGAACTGGATTCTTGGACTAAACCCGTTTGACATCTGCATGCTCCATGGATCAGGGAGAAATAATCCTGAGTATCTTTTTTTCGAATCCTATGAGTATACGAATTGCCCAGGCGGTATCTGCAATGGTATCACAGCCGGATTATACGACGAAGATGATGTCGATTTTCATCTGACTTTTGCTGAAACCGGAGCAGATCACGACTGGAGATGGACAGAGCAGTGGCTTCCTCACTCAGCCTGGTTTCTTCTTGCTGTATCAGCGAAGGAATAAATATTCTCAAAGATTCCATTGCAGATTGTATCATCTCTCATTTAAAACACGCATAAGTCGTTGATAAGCTGAGCTATTACTTTTTTTTCAGGAGGTTAGTGAAAGTACTGAGCTTGTCAATGCCAAAGATCAAGAACAGAGCAAACCGCTCCACAGTGCCCCAACAGCAGGTCATCTGAAAATTGTGGAATACCTAAGCGAAAAGTGTGTCGAATTCAGAGAACAAGACATATATGGCCGAGTGCAGGCACTAATTAAGGTCAAATATAAAAATTGAAAAGCCGTGGCATTCTGCACTTGACATTCACCACGCGCTTGTTATTCTTATCGTTAAGCAAAATAAATGGTTCTTAATCTGTTCAAAGAACGCATCCTAAGAATAGGAGGGATTCATTGAATCGCAAAATGATCATTTTAGCGAGTTTCATCTTTGTATTATTATCGAATTGGTGTCACATAAAGAGAGCCGTGGCGTATGAACGTGACGAAACCATGCACGCCAGAAAGGTCATATATGCTGGCGTCAGGTCATCAGACTATGGTATAGACCCTTTTCCTGAACCTTCAGGATGGGTGAGTGCCATGAAAACAATGAGCGGTTATTGGGATGGATCAACGCCTTGTGCAATATGGATTGTAGGAGAGTTTCGGGGCCCTAAAGAATGCCATCTCTTCTTCCCATCTGAAGGAAAAAACTTTACTAATGTCTACTTCAATGAAACGGATAAACATGAAAAATATTTAGATTACTTTGACAAAACAGGAATAAAGATATTTCTGCAGGTTGAGCCAGCAAATGCGGATGTCAATACGCTCATTGATCTTGTGCTTAACAGATATAAACATCATGAATGCGTTATCGGCTTTGGCATAGATGTCGAATGGTACCGTGAGTCTGAAAATCCAAAATGGGGAGTGAAGGTTGATGATGATTCTGCTAAAAATTGGGAAGCAAGGGTGAAATCTCATAATAACAATTACAGATTATTCTTGAAACACTGGGACCGAAACTGGATGCCTGAACATTACAGGGGTGATATTATATTTGTTGATGATAGCCAGATCTTTGAAAATTTCAAAAGTCAGATTGATGAGTTCGCAGATTATTGGGCTGATTTTTTCAAGCCGAATACCGTCTTCTTCCAGATAGGCTACAAATCGGACAAACCATGGTGGCAAAAGCTGGATAATCCTCCTAAAATTATAGGGGATGCCATCAAAGAAAGGGTGAAACAGGAAGTCGGAATTTTCTGGGTTGATTTTACCCTGAGAGATGTCCTGCCAACATCACCGGAAAAAAATATTCAGTCCCGATAACATTCTCTCCACATATTTGTTCACCCAAATCAATCTCTTGAATGTCATTCTTGAAAGTGAGGCTAATGAAGAATAAAAAAATAATTTCTTGCATGATATTAACCTTTTTATCTTTTATATTGTTTGGCTGTTCAAACGAGGAAATAAATGAAGAAGGGAAGAAAGATCAAATCGTTGGTGTAAAAATTTATGAATATCAGAAACTCCTGCCGAAATTGTTTGAAGAATGGCGCTCTTTAGGCATCAATTCAGCATTTGTCAGTGTCTCTTTATACTCAAAAAAAGAATTCAGGGAATTAGCGAACAAGAACGATATATCAACTTTC
>CAYGBE010000073.1:0-9046 GCA_964348065.1 uncultured archaeon | reverse complement strand
TAAAAGGTTCTGTTTCATTTTTCCATAGGTTGCTTTTGCTAAACCAATTATAGAAACGACATCTCTAGGGTCATTTCTCACTAAAATTATATCTGCTGATTCTATAGCAACATCTGTTCCAGCACCTATTGCTATTCCGATATCTGCTTGAACTAATGCGGGGGCATCATTAACTCCATCACCGACCATTGCTACACTTAATCGTTGAGATTGCACTTTTTTAATGACTTCAGATTTCTCATGAGGTAAAACTTCAGCAAAGAAATCATCAAGTCCTAATTCTTCTGACACCCATTTCGCAACTTGTTTATTGTCGCCAGTTAACATCATGCACTTAATTCCCATAGATTTTAGCTTGTCAATAGCCTCTTTTGATTCTTCTCTAATCAAGTCAGCAAGAGCAATTGCACCTATCATTTCATTTTCTGATAAAACATATACAATAGTTTTTCCTTGCTTTGATAATTCATTGATTTTTGCATTTTCTATTTTAATGTTATTTTCTTTCAAATAATTTTGACCTACTGCTCTAATTAGTTTTCTATTAATTATTCCTTGAATACCTTTTCCTGGGATAGAAGTAAATTTCTGAACAGTTAAAATTTTAATATTCTCTTCATTTGCTTTCTTTACAATACCTTTAGCTATAGGATGTTCTGAATTAGATTCTAAAGAAGCGGCATAAGATAAAATTTCATCTTCCTTATATTCATTTTCAGCAATCATATCAGTAACTCCAAATTCACCTTTTGTAAGCGTTCCTGTTTTATCAAATACAATAGCATTTATATCTCTTGCTCTTTCAAAGGCTGCTCTGTTTCTTATTAAGAGACCGTTTTTAGCTGAAATAGACGTTGAAACCGCCACAACCAATGGCACAGCTAAACCTAATGCATGCGGACAAGTAATAACCATTACAGTAACCATTCTTTCAAGAGAAAATACAAAGTCCATTCCAAAATAAAGCCATGATATCAAAGTAATTGTTCCAATTGAAATTGATATTATAGTAAGCCACATGGCTGCTTTGTTTGCTAAATCTTGTGTTTTTGATTTTGATGCTTGTGCTTGTTTTACGAGATTTATTACTTGAGAAAGATAGGAGTCTTTACCTGTATGTTCTACTTTTATATGTATTGCACCTTCACCATTAATAGATCCGCCTATAACCTTGTCGTCCTTATTTTTACTAACAGGTTTGGATTCTCCTGTCAACATTGCTTCGTTTACACTTGTTTCTCCTTTGATTACAATACCATCTGAAGGAATTTTTTCACCTGGTTTTATAAGAACAACATCACTAACATTCAATTCAGATAGAGGAACATCTTCTATTTTTTCATCACTTTTCACTAGATGTGCCTCAGAAGGTAATAATTTAGCAAGAGTTTGTAAAGCTCTTGAAGCACCCATGATAGAACGCATCTCTATCCAATGACCCAAAAGCATTATGTCAATCAAAGTAGCAAGTTCCCAGAAGAAGAATTTTCCAGAAAGTCCAAACACTACAGCACTGCTATAAAAAAATGCCACACTTATTGCTAATGCAATAAGAGTCATCATTCCTGGTTGTCTTTTCCTAAGTTCTCTAATAATACCTTTTAAGAAAGGCCAACCCCCATAGAGAAATACAATAGCAGACAATACAAAGAGTAAGTATTCATCTCCGAAAAAACTAATTTCAAAACCAAAAAGCTGTTGAATCAGTGGAGAAAGAATTAGAATGGGAATAGTTAAGATAAAAGAAACAAAGAATCTTTTTTTAAAGTCTCTTACCATTATCTCATGATTAGAGTGACCACTATGATTTTCATGTTTATTCAAATATCTATTCATTTCTATCCCTTTTAGAAGAACTTTCATTTAATTAATTTTTAGATTTAGAAGAACTTAAATTATTTCTTAAGCCTGCCACGTCTCCAATGTTTTGTAGGATGTACCTGAATTCTTCTTGTTCTGGCTCTTTTTCCATATTTTTTCAGATCAGCCCATCTAGGAGCTCTTTTCTTTTTTTTAGCAGCTATTAATCTTAACTTCTTGGGCTTTCTTGTAATTTTTCTAGGCATTCAATCACTTTCTTTTTATTTTTGTTTTTTTCTTCTTAGGTACTAAAACACTAAGAATCTCTTTTAGTTTTTTATCATCAACCGTATCTTTTAATTGTCCTGTTTGATAAAGTTGGAACAAATAAATTTCTAATTGAGTTGCAACTATGGGATTTGCAATTCTAACTCTTCCTAATCTTTCCATTGCATCTTTAGTTAATATTTTTCTCAATATCTCTTTTTTCATAGCTTCAAATTCAGCAACCTCAGCACTTTTCATTTCGATTCACTAGCCATTTTACTTAATAGTTTTTGACCTTTAGGTGTTATTATCCTTCCTTTTTTTGGTTTTTCTATTTTCTTGATATATCCTTCAGTTTCCAATTGCTGCAAAATTAATCTTATTATTTTTCCACCAGCCTTTGAATGATGGGGAGGTTTGTGTCCTCTTCTCCTTCTTCCACCAAAAGCTGTTCTTAATCTTTGGGTACCTATAGGACCATTTAGATAAACCTTTCTTAAAACAGCTGCAGATCTTAAAAACCACCAATCTTGTTGTAAAGGAGGTCTTTCTGATGAAACTCCTGTTTTCACAAATTTAGACCATTCTGGTGGTTTTATATTATCATTTTTCTTTAATTCTTCTGAAAGTCTTCCTATAAGTTTTTGTGGTGGAACGTTCCTCATGATCATACCTTTCTATTATCGTTTTTATCTTTAAAAACCTTTTGTAATCTATATTTTTCTTTTAATCTTTTTATTAGTTGTCTATATCTATTAGCAAATTCAGGTTTTTTCTTTATCATTTCTTCTAGTATTTCTATTCTCTCTAATGCTATTTTCTTTCTCTGATCTTTTATTCTTTTGAATCTGTTATATTTCATTTTAATTACTAAAAATGCGCCGACCGGGATTTGAACCCGGATCGTGAGCTTGGAAGGCTCATGTCCTAACCATTAGACTATCGGCGCTTCATAAAATAGAATTATTTTATAGTATTTAAAAAGCATTTCTTATTTTTTCAGCTATGTTTTCCATTTCTTCTTTTGATAATTTCTTCACTGCATTCCATTTTACAAATTCTTCATGACCATCATTTTCAAATCTTGGAATTAAATGTATGTGAGAATGAGGAATTTCAGTACCTGCCACAGCACAAAATACCCATTCTGTTTTCATGCTTTTTTGTAAAACTTTAGCTATTTTTTTAACAACTTCAAAATATTCTTTGCCATTTGGAACATCCCACACCAATCTATAATGTTTTTTTGGAATAACTAAAGTATGACCTGGGTTCAATGGATTTATATCTAAGAACGATAGAAATTCACTATTCTCATAAATCTTGTGACATGGTATTTCTCCTTTTACAATCTTGCAAAATATACAATCTTCCATTCTATCACTTAAATGGGGTCAGGGAGATTCGAACTCCCATTAGCTGGTTTCTTCATATCATCATTTTAATCAAATCTCCATAACTGGAGCCAGCTGTCGTACCTGGTTGGACCATAACCCCTGTAAGAAATATAACAGAATAAGTATTTTTATATCTTTGCTAAAGCAAAAGAATATCTTGAATACTCAAAAAAATCTAGAACCTTTAATTCACAGTCTTCTAAAATCTTTTTTAATTCATATTTATTCAAAGCTTTTTCAAATCCAAAGGGCCATCTGTTTGTTTTTTCTAAAAACCATTTCCAAATTTTATAATACCAAGCAGGCCTAGGAACAGTAATTATAATAAAACCGTTCTTTTTCAGAAATCTCTTATGAGCTTCAATCATTTCCTTCTGTTTTTTACCTATAAAATGTTCAATCAAACCTTCGCTGTGAACTATGTCAAATTTTTCTTTTGGTTTGTATTTGAACACATCCTTTAACAAGAATTTTGCTTTTATTTCTTGATTTTCAAAATTTCTTGCAGCTAATTTTAAGGCTTCTTTGCTATTATCTATTAAAGTAGCAGTCCCACCACATTTTTTAATTAATCTAGCTGTTAATTCTCCTGAACCACAACCAAGCTCAACTATTTTAGGATTTTTTATTTTAATTTTTCTCAAGAATTTTTTATATATTTTAAAAACTCTTTTGTGGTGTATTTCCCAAGATTTTTTTTCTATTCTAGAAGGAGAAATATTCAAATCTGACCATAAATTATCCCAGTTATTCATTTAAACACTCTACCTGACCTATCAGCCCTAAACCACTCAATTTTTTTATTAGCATTCTCATCGAAAAATGATTTAATAAAAATAATAAGTTGAAAAATACTCAAAACAAAAAATACGGGTAAAAATAAAATATCTCTTAAAGGTTCTTTATAAAATGCATGTGACCTTATTGGGAAATAGATATAAGCAATGATTATTAGTAAAAACGGCACTAAGAGGATTATAGATGCATTAAATATCAAAAAAATTGGCAATAAGATTAGAAGTATAGAAAAAAATAGTGTTATAAAAAGGTAAATTCCATGAATTGCCATAAAAAACTTTTCTTTAAATGAGAGTTTATTATTATATTTTTTTGAGATATTGAAAGTACCTCTTGCCCATCTTGTTCTTTGCTTGAAAAATGACTTTAAGTTTATTGGTTCTTCATGCCATGTAATTGCTTTTGGTTCAAATACAATCTTATGATTGTGTTTTCTTAATCTCACTGCAAGTTCATTATCTTCGGCAAAGCATTTTGGATCAAAACCTTTCATATTTATTAAAATTTTCCTTCGAATAAACGTGTTTTTGCCATAATAAAGCGTATCTTCACCAAAATTTTGCAAAAAATGTTCAGTAAAAGAAATAATAGACGTTTCAATAGCAAGTGCTCTTGTGATTATATTCTGTTTCTTATTATAGGATTTTATTGTTCCTCTAACACCTATTACTTCTTTATCAGAAAATCTTTTGACAGCATTCTTTATACAATTTTTTTCCACTATACAATCTGCATCGTAAATTGCCATTATTTCGCCTTTGAGTTTGGGCAAAACAATATTTATTGCTTCTGCTTTGGATTTGGTTGGCTTAGTCACTATAACCTTTATTCTTGGTTCGTATTTTTTGCATATCTCTAAAGTCTTATCTGTATTGGTTCTATCAGTTAAAGCTACTATTTCTAATTTTTTCTTTGGATAATTTGACTTTAATAGACTTTCTATGCAATTTTTTATGACTTTTTCCTCATTTCTAGCTGGTATAACCACACTGACTGTAGGCAGCATAAAGAAAAATATAAATTCTTATGTATAAATTATTATTCAATGATTCTATGCTAAAAGCAGACTTCCACATTCATACTGGTTATTCACCATGCTCGAACATGAAACCAGAAGATATTATTAAAACTGCTGTTTCTAAAGGATATGATGTTATAGGAGTAGTTGATCATGATAGCATAAAAGGAGGAATAAAAACCAAAAGAATAGCTGGCAAAAAAATATTGGTTATACCTGGAGAGGAGATAAAGACAAGATATGGTGAAATAATAATTTTTCTCTCAGACGGAAGGTATAATAAAAACTTGATTGATATTTGTGAAAGGGCTAAAGATCTAAACCATTTTGTGGTTGTTCCGCATCCATTTGATTTTCTAAGATTTATAATTTGTTTAAAGGGCAAAATTAGAGAAATAGAAAATTTTGTAGATGCAATTGAGGTTTTTAACTCTAGAACCTTGTTTAATCATTTTAATGACTTGGCCAACAGATATGCAACAAGAAACAAGATACCAAAAATAGCTGGTAGCGATGCCCATTATTTAGAAGAAATTGGAAATGCAACAGCTTATTTGGATTGCAAAAGGAATGTTGATTCAGTGTTTAAGTGTATAAGAAAAAATAAAGTAAGATTTAATGGAAAAAGGTGTTCTATTAGAGTTCATCTGAAATCAAATGTCTCATACTTTAAGAATTTAAAGGGATCTATTGTTGAGATTATTGGTTAGGTTATTAACATTGCAAATAATACTGTCTTCTATTGTGATCCATTGTTCTCTAATATCTTGAGGCACAATGTTTGTCATATTATCTTTTACCATGTCAACATTTTTTTCAATTTCATTATTAATCTCTGCAACAGTGGGTGTTGTGATCAAAATAACTGATAAAAGAAAGCAGAATCCTATAATAAAAACTAAGGTATATCCTATTTTCAATCTGATCAAAGAGCTTCTAAACCTCTTAAATATGTAAAAAGCACCTCCAAAAAGCATTGGTAACATAAGAGCCAACTTGAATGGATATGAGAAGAAAGAAATTAGGTAAAAAATAACACATAAACCCATTAAAACCTTTGTTTTCGTAGTTTTGAAAAAATGAATGATATTTTGTTTCCAGTAAACGTAACCTACTAAATAAATCAATGATAAAAACGTTATCAAGTAGAATGGAAACTGACTAATTGAGCTAGTTAAGGCAAACCAACCTAATGAGTATTTTATAAATTCTATGATGAAAAGATTTGGTAATAATAACTTAGATCTTTTTAATCTTATGAAAGAAGATGAATGCAAAAAATTAAGAAGTAAACATATGACAACTAACAAACCAAACAAATTGTTCACTAGAAAAGATATTGCTATTCCTACAATTGCAAATAAAAATGAGTAAGATTCCACAACTTCTCTTTTTATACTACCTCTTGCCAATAACTTGGTTTTTATTTTAAATCTGCTCTTTTTATCTTCCTTATAGTCCATCAGATCATTAAAGTAATAAACGGCCTGATAAGCAATCAAAAATCCTATTAAACCTATTAAAAAATTCAAAGAAATGCCTCCAACTATTATAAAATAAAGAACAGTAGTTGTTAGATACTGAATTGAGTTCTTTATTACATTTAAGCTATTGATGTTAATGCTTTTTGAATTAAATAACCGCATTTAACCACCTAATCCTATAAAAAATTTTGTTAAAGTTTAATATATAAATAACCATTAATCTTATATGCTAGGCATAGTTTTGACAATAATTTTTTCGATTTTAGCCTCAATAGGAATATTCTTACAGAAAATTGGACTTAAAAAAATTAAGAAATGGAAGGATGTCATAAGATCTCAAAAATGGGTATTGGGCTATCTTTTTTTTATTATGGCTTTCTTTTTTTATGTTTTTGCCTTAAAATATGAAAGATTAAGCATTGTGCAACCTATAGCAAATTTTTCTATAATTGTTGTTTTGATTATATTTGAGTTTGTATTTTTAAAAGAAAAAATTAAAAATCGTGAAATCTTTGCTTTGATTTTGTTTTTCGTTGGTATTTCACTAATGGGATTATGATGAAATATTTTTTATATTCAATAACTAGTGGTTTGATGTTTGGTTTAGGTGGTATTTTAATGAAAATCCTTTTAGCAGATGAAATTTTTCTAATTATTTTTAATCCTCTTTTTTTATTATCTGGTTTTATTGGTATTTTAGCTTTTATAACAAATCAGATTGCCCTCAAAAATGGAAAAAGTAGTAATGTTAGTATGATAATAGCTGTTACAACAACTGTTGTTTCTATAATCGGAGGTATTTTTTTAGGAGAGATTATTAATATTTATGAGATAATTGGAATAGTTCTAATGTTAGTAAGTATAACTCTTTTATTGAGCAAGTAATGAAAAAATAATAATGCAAATTAAAGCTTAAATCTTTTTTCTTTTGTTTTATTATTATGGGGAATGAATTTAAAAATATTCAAAAAATAAAACTAAAAAGTGAAAAAAATGAATGATTTAGATGAAAAAATAATCGAAAAATTATCCCAGCATAATGAATTTGTAAAATATTCGGATTTAAGAGAAAAATTCACAGACTCGAATTTTCCTGAAAGATTGAGTTTTTTGATTACAACCGGAAAAGCATTTATTGCTGGTTGGAGCAAGGAAAAAAGTAAATATCCAGAAGAGGCTAGAAGAATTAGTAGAGTACAAGGCCAGTACTCTAATGATACAAGAAAGTTTGTGATGGGTGATATAGAATCTCTTGCAAACATGGAAACTAAGGAACCTCTTCTAGTTTATAAACCGAATTTGCAAAAAATTTTGAGACAACAAGTCAAAAAGTAAATAGGATGGAGCCTCGAGAGGCACTCTAGTAAGAAAATACAGTTTTCTTCTTTAATCATCTTTCCCTTCATGATAATCTAACTCCCTTTTTCGAAAAGCAAGTAATGTTTAATCCAAATATCACGTCCAGTTGCTTGGTATGTATGAAGCTTCCAGCCTTTATTTTGCCATTCAGCAATTGTTTTACCGACGTCTCTATGGTCACCAACTTGCACACACATAAACTCTTTCATTTTTATACCTCCATTATTTTTACATAACAACGGTTCTCTAATTTTTATTGATAATAAATATAGGATTTACTTCTATTTTATTTATTTTAACAATTTCTCTATATCTTTTAGGGTCTCTTTTCTTAAGTTTATTTTTGAGGTCTTCAAGATCAGAAATAATTTCTTTTTTAGGAGTTGTTATTTTCTTTTTTGTAAAACTTTTTTCAATTTTTCTTTTATTGAATTTATAACACCTTTTCTCAGATTCTTCAAAAACATAAAGAAGATAAGTGTTAACAGCAGTAACGGGATTCTTATGGGTTTTAAATTTATTTAATTGAGGATGATTTCTCCAGCCTTTGGTTTTACCTTTAAGCACTTTTCTAGCTAGTAAAGTTTCTCTCCATAATGCAACTAATCCTTTACAATCTAGATATTTAGGATGAATAATCCAAACTCTCATTTTTTTCTCCAATAATCTTTATTTCTATCTTCCTCTACATCAGCTACTAGTTCTTCAGGATACATGTTGAAGAATGTTTGTTCAAGTAACCTCTTATCATTTATTAATATCTTAGAAACTTCTTTTAAAGTCTCAAAACTTATCTTATTTTTCTTGTATCTTTCTAGTATTTGTTCTTTCTCTCCAATAAGTTTTCTGAAAAATATGTAGATTTCTTCGCTTGTTGGAGGCTTTGACATTATTTCTTTAATTATTTCAAAATAATCTTTTTT
>CAYGBE010000072.1:0-6589 GCA_964348065.1 uncultured archaeon | reverse complement strand
CGTAGTTTCTCAAAGACTTCCCCTAGTAGCCCTTAGCCCCTTAACAATAAACAAGCCTACAACTTAAGGATAATCTGCAAATGCGTAACAGAGTTAATGAGGTGTCCGCGCTGTTGTGGCTGTTGCACTCATAGTGCGTACAGGGCTATTCATAAATTAGCTTTGTAAAGCAAAATACCATCGTCTTCATCTACAAGTACGTATACATCTGCATTGGGCACAATGAAGTCGAAGAAGATCAGCTTGGCAGCTGAAGCGTAAATCGGTTCTGAATTAAAATCCACAAGTACATAATTCACGCCTTGTGTATTTAAAATCTCGCAGCATTTGCTTTCCAATCTGCTCATAAGCATCTCCCCAGCTTGGGGGGGGGTATTGTATAGGCATCTGGCCGATTAGCGCGCGCGAGGATGAGTTCACAATTCTAACCAACTATTCGCTGTGAGGGTCAACAGTTCATATTTATTTAGAAAGGTTTTTAGACCTTTGGTAATAAGCTGTTTTACGTGTTTAATCGCATGCAAAAGCAGAGTTTAGATGGATGTCGAAAGATATTGGGGTTCGCATCTAGGCTGAAAACTAAAACAAGATATGATTTCTTGATTCTTCTTCTCATGATAGTGTATTTTGTGGTTTTTTCTTATATTTCAATCCTCAAGCATCAAGCATTCATAACTACAGCATGGGACCTTGGTATTTACGAACAAGTTATATGGTCAACCGCTAACGGTAAATTCCTCTGGTACACTGTTGAACTTCCAATGAATCCAAGTGGCAATTTTTTTGGGATACATTTCGCGCCTATTCTATTTCTCTTTGTTCCTATTTACTGGATTTTCCAAACAACAGAAACTCTTTTGATATTGCAATCAGTCTTTATAGCTTTGGGAGCTCTACCCCTTTATTTGATTGTTAAAAATGAAATGAACGAGAAATCTGCTTTCGCCTTTGCTTGTGTTTACTTCCTTTATCCACCACTTCATGGAATGAATTTATTTGACTTTCATGTGCAAGCATTTCTGCCTTTCTTCTTTCTTTTTGCCTTCTATTATTTCAAACGTCAAAAATGGACTTTTTACTTTGTCTACATCATTCTTGCACTAATGACGATTGAATTTGTCCCTTTCATAGTTATCTTTATGGGATTTTATGGCTTGTGGACCTACCGTAAGGACTTAGTTAGAATCCGCGAAACAGGCTTTGTGACGGTATTTCGTAACAGAAGGTTTTTTGCTTCAATTCTGACAATTGTCATTGCAATCGCATGGTTCATTATGTCCAGAGTAGTCCTTTTCTACTACAATCCTTCGCCGCGACCACATTCAAATTGGGAAGAGTTCGGGGATCCACTTTATGATCTTCCAGGCCTTCTGGTTTCCATTGTAACAAATCCTCTTCGAACGATTCAAACGATGCTTACCCCCTTAAATGAAAAAATCTCCTATGCAGTTGGAGTTTTTGGCCCCGTTGGGTTCGCTTCATTTCTTAGTCCACCTTCACTTCTCATCGGATCACCATGGTTTTTGGTAAGTCTAATTTCGAATTTTGCAAGCTACTACCAGCCTGTAGGCTATCAATACGTTGGTTTCGTTATCCCTTTTATTTTTTTATCGGCTTTTTTTGGGTCAAAGCGTCTCATGAAAGCTATACATGTCTTTCAAGATAAGAAAGGAGTAAGAAAACTGAGAGTATTAAACGCTATAACTCTTAATAAATTATTTTTAGGGATGGTGCTTCTTTCTTCTATATTCTTAGCTTTTCTCGGCAGTACCGTAACACTGCCTAACGTTACTTATCATGACCGAATTTTGGAAAATGTGATAAAATTAATTCCAGACACTGCTTCAGTGCTGACTCAAAACGACATATTCCCTCATCTGAGCAAGAGACTATATGGTTACGTAGGAAACAACCCAGTGGGTAATTTTTCGAATACAAATTTTGACTATATTTTAGTCGATACTACTTCAAACTGGTACACTGGTGGAGGAGACTTCACTCTGCTGCCCCTTCGAACGTTTGTCCCAACAGTTCTGAACAATGGTGAATATGGTTTAATTACCGCCATAGATGGTATTTGGTTATTAAAGAAAGATTTCCATGGAAAACCAACATTTCCTGTGGAAAGAGGTATTTTTGCGGAGTTTTACGACACCGCGAGCTTAACAGGACCAGTTTTTGAATCTGTTTTCTTAGATACAGAATGGGATTGGGCTGAGTATGTTCCTTTCCCAACAATGGAGTATGCGTCGTGGTCAGCGACTTTCACTTCTTATTTATATGCACCTACCGGAGGAACTTATCAATTTAGGATATCTGTCAATGGTATTTGTAAACTATATGTCGACGACAATTTAATTGTCGATTTTACCGGACATAATCTGCAAAACACCAAAGGAATTTTTCTTCAAGAAGGGATCTATCGCATGCAAATCGAGTACATCAAGATGTTTAATTATCCTGGAGCCTTAAATGTTAGCTGGAAAACACCAAGCAAGGAATCTTATGAGACGATATCTTATGTAAATCTCCTTTGGACTAGCAATTCCACGGAGAATGAGTAATATGGTCTTGGATTCTAAACTTTCTATCATTATAGCGACGTATAACCGATATAAAGATCTTTTAGAATGTCTGGCTTCATTGCTCAAAATGGATTATCAACCATTCGAAATCATAATAGTTGACAGCTGTTCAACTGATGAAACAGAAACGGTGGGAAACCAATACCCGGTTAGCTATGTTTCTATTAAAGAAAAGAACAGGCAAAGGGCTAGAAATGTTGGAAGTTGCTTAGCAGAAGGCAATATTGTTGCTTTTTTGGATGATGATGTCTTGGTCCATCGAAAATGGTCTAAACATATATTGGAAGCCTACGAACATCCTCAAATAGGTGGTGTCGGCGGACGCGTTATTCCATACGGTGTGCCAGAGAGTCATTATCAAAAAGTGAGAAGCGATGATGTGGGGAAGATTTTCAAAACAGGTTTTGTTATGGGAAACTACGATATTCCTTTAAAATCCCCTGTCGAAGTGGATTCGTTGATAGGGTGTAATATGTCCTTTAGAAAGGATTTGATGAGGAAGGTCGGTAGTTTTGATGAGAATTTTTCGGGAAACTGTTTTAGAGATGACACTGACTACTGTGTACGAACCAGAAAGTACGGTTACAAGTTGCTATATCAACCAAAAGCACTTGTATGGCACAAGTTCAAGGGAAAAACTGAAAGTCCACAGTGGGTCTACTGGTATACACGCAACAACACGTACTTCTACTTCAAAAATATTTTCAGTCAATCGAGACTTCGACTTGCTCTCTTCCTTTATAGAATGTTTTTCCCCCCTAGAGACTACGTGCTAAAGTCGGGCATTAAGATTAAACCAAAGTTGACAACTTTTGCTCTAGCTTTGAAAGGCATTATAGACGGAATTGAAGTATATAGAAGTGCTCGTCTAACTTTGTGTAGAAAGCATTTGACCTAAAAGGTAATCTATCCTCCACAGCAAGCTCTTTCATTGCAGATCGATCTGATTTAAGTGATGAAAATGACTCTGAAGAAAAGTTTAAACATGGACATAGAGTTCCCTATATATACAACAGTATCTTTCGTCAGTTCAATATCCTTTCAGGGCTTAAAATGAAACTCCGCACGTGCATTAAGCAGGCGTTGAGGAAGTTTTCCGAAATAAAGAAGGAAGGCTTCCATCTTCTACTGCTTGTATCTTCCTTTTTCATACCCATTCTCCTAATTCTTTTTCTTGACTTTTTTAATTTGGAAGCTTTTGGCTTGTTTAATGGAAAATTTATGTTCGAACTTACTTGGAAAGGAAGAATGTTTTACTTCTTTTTTGCGTGGCTGCTTATATTAGAGCTTGTACTGAATTGGGACAGCATAGTCAAGAAGCAGCACAGATTTAATAGCCGATTTCGTGTCTTCTTGCTATGTATTTTTGCGGCAGTTCCTTCAGTTTACATTTTGGGTGTCAACTTTCTAGGGTTGGACCAAGCGGTTCTCGATCTTGGCCAAGTTGCGAATATCAGACCACAGTTTATAAACGAGCCTTGGCCATTGGTGGTTGAGTATTTCATTTTTGCAACATTTTTTTTATTTACAACTTGGTTGGCATATGGATTCGCTGGGCTCAAAAATTTCTCTATCTCGTTGTCTTTTCTTGCAGGGATAAGTGTCGTATATTTAGTTGATACTGCGTGGCCATACGGTACTCTAAAACCAATGGAATTATTGGCTGTTCCCACTGCTGCGTGGGCAGCTGCATTACTAGATATTTTAGGCTACAACGTCAGTTTAGCGTACAATTCTTCAATTTCTTCTCCAGAGTTTGGAGCACTTCCTCGGATGGTTGTGAGGGGGGGAGGAGAAATTGCGGTTGCAGATGTAGCTTGGGTGTGTGCCGGTGTCCAGAGTCTATTTCTCTACACGTTAGTTACTTTGATATTTTTTAAGAAAATGGTGATGCAGAAAGAAAGAAAAATAATATTCTTCTTGATTGGAGCTGCTGGGACATATTTAGTTAATATTTTTCGAATAGCCTCTTTCTTCATCATTTTTCTCCGTTACGGAGGGGGAGTTGCTTGGGTCTTTCACAACTCTTATGGAGAACTATACTTTCTCGCTTGGATTCTATTGTATTTCATGGTCATAGTGGTTATTCAGTCAGGCAAAATCAATAGACT
Source organism: uncultured archaeon (assembly GCA_964348065.1). Lineage (GTDB taxonomy): Archaea > Aenigmatarchaeota > Aenigmatarchaeia > Aenigmatarchaeales > Aenigmatarchaeaceae > CS1-C013. The sequence continues at coordinate 1,893 of CAYGBE010000072.1, read as the reverse complement.
AATACAAACCTTCCAAGAAAAGACTAGAGAAGCCAAAGTGTTTCATTTTTAGATAGTATATGGTCATTCACGTGCTGAGTGGCTATAGAACGCCAAAACGTATAATTACTATTTTTATTGCCAAAATGCCTCAAAGTTGAGGCAACGTAAAAAAGTTATATGCATCTTTCCTGAATGTTTAGAATCTATTAAGGTAAGCGGTTGGCATGGCCAAACATGATCTTTTTATCGTAAGCGATCCTCTGTCAAGCGAATTCGGTCCTACTCGCCCAGCAATTTTGGTTGCTGAAGAACTTTCTAACCGGAACTTTCATGTCAAGATAGTTTCAATGACGATAGCAAAAGAGATTAGAGCGCTGTTCGAATCAAAAGGCATATCAGTTTTAGAAACCGTAGGCAAAGTCCCTTCAATGGACCAATCTTTGGCATGGTTTAAGGCATGGTTCAGTGAGGCATTATTTTCTTCAAACTCGAGAAAGACCCCTCAACTGGACGGGATTATACTAAATTTTTCAAATGTCATAGCCGTTCCGTCCAGTTTCTGGTATGCACAAGGTCCACCAACTGTAACTCTACATAACATGAAGACAGCTTTACCTTGGCATTATAGTCTAGTATACAATTTTGGGGCTCCTCTTTTTGAGTTTCTTGACAAGAAAGCTGTAAAGAAGTTTGCGAGAATGGCCAGTAGAGTGATAGTAAATTCAAAGTATTTGATGTCTGTTTATAACGAGTTTGGTATTAAGGTCCACGATGTCATTTACCCCCCGCTAGACTGTGAATTGTTTAAACCAAAAGCTTCTAAAGGTTCTTCAGATTATGCCTTGAGTTATTTTGGCAAAGAAACAAAGGTTTCCCTTTTGAAAAAGCTAGCTGACTTGGGAGTTAAGATAAAGCTTTTTGGTGGAAAGATGACAGCAATCCCCCAAAAGCTACGAAAACACCCCAACCTCACCTTGCTCGGAAGAGTAAGTAACGAGAAACTGGTAGAGTTATATTCCAATGCCCTTTTTACCCTTTATCCCTTTCTCGACGAACCCTTTGGGTATATTCCCATTGAAAGCATGGCCTGCGGCATACCCGTGTTAACATCTAATCTTCAAGGACCCCGCGAATCAGTTATTCATGATTTGACGGGTTGGCTTGTGAATAGCGACAAGGCTTTTATCAATCTTGCTTTGAAGATATGGAAAACCGGTTATCCGTCAACTATGCGAAAACGATGTAGAGAAAGAGCGTTGATTTTTGATAAAAAAAGGATTGCGGAGAGATGGGTAAAACTATTAGCAAATTAAATGCTTGACCAAGTATCTCTTGTGCCTTTCAGTCAGGCGCTCTGCGCACTTTACGAATGCCAAGCTTGGTTCCAATAATGTACGACAAGAACCCTTGAAATTCCGCCCTTGTGAGTTTGGATTTTCCTCTTTTTCTGTTTTCAAATTTAATAGGTATCTCTTTTACTTTGAACCCGCGTGTCCAAGCTTGTTTAACTGTTTCTATTTGTATTTCATACGTTTGGCTGTGGAGATGTCTAATTACATTTCTTACATAGTTCTTTGAGTAGCATCTGAAACCACTTGTACAGTCATGTATCCTCATTCCGACCATTGTAGATGCTATGAAGTTTGCTACACGGCTAATTAGCCATCGTATAATGTGCCATCCAATAATTCTGCTGCCTTTCTTGTATCTGCTTCCGATGACGAGGTCGTAGCCTTTTTTTGCGGTTGCAAGTAGCTTGGGTATTGTTTGAGGGTTGTGGGAATAGTCCGCGTCCATAGTTATGATATAATCGGGAGGATCTTCTAATGATAGTATTAATTTGAATCCGTCTGTTATGGCTGTTCCCAGTCCAAGTTTCGCAGGTCTGGTGAAAACTAGAATGTTGTTATG
>CAYGBE010000071.1:0-5027 GCA_964348065.1 uncultured archaeon | reverse complement strand
GTGAAGTTGCCCAGGACTACCCGAAAATAGCAGAATACATCGGCCTGCATTCGGAGATCGACAACGTCCTGTTGACCGGTGGCGATGTGCTGTTCTCGAGCACCAGCCAGCTCAGCGAGATCATGAAGCACCTACTGCCTATCTCTCACGTCCGGTCCATCCGGTTCGCCACCCGCGCACTGGCATTCCAGCCAGAGCGTTTCGCTGATCGGGAACTGCTGAAGCTCTTTGACCGTGTTTTGAAATCCGGGAAAGCAGCGGTTGTGGTTGTGCACTTTGACCACATCGGAGAAATATCACGTCAGGCCGAGTCCCGGATTTTAGAACTTCGCTCGGCCGGCGTGCAAATGCTCAACCAGACTGTACTCTTGAAAGAGGTCAACGATGATCGTGAGACGATTGCCGTCACATTCGAAAAATTGCACTCGATCGGGATACGCCCATACTACCTGTTCCAGGCAAGGCCGGTAAGAGGTGCGTCACACTTTCAAGTGCCGTTGCGCAGAGGCGTTGAAATTGTGCATGGTGTCAATGGGCGGTTGAATGGAATGACGAAGACGTTCCGCTACGTCATGTCGCACCTCACCGGCAAGATCGAGATCCTTGACATTGACGACGGCAACCGGCTGTACATGCGCTATCACCAAAGTCGCGACCCGCAGCGGATCGGCAGGGTCTTCTGGAAGCTGTATCGCGAAGGTGCCTGCTGGCTCGATGACCTAGACGACAAGGTATGAGCTTCGGCGGGCAAATCTCCCGAGCGAGCGAACAGGTGACGACAATTGACCGTGCTCTTGAGTTGAATCCAAGAAAGCCGGAATATAAGAAGAGATTATAGCGTTCATCTCAGACCAGCTTATGAAATGATAAGAAAAATAAACCATGAGACCCATCAAAAGCAGGCTATAGGAACTCAAGCAATGGTCGCCACGGCTTTCCCATCTGCCGCAGATGCTTCAGCGGAGATCCTCCGAGCCGGCGGCAATGCAGTTGATGCGGCTATAGCGGCGGCATGGGCACTGGCCGTTTGCGAACCCAGCGGCTCTGGTCTCGGCGGACAGACTATCCTTCTTGTCCGGTTTTCCACTGGTAAAGTCGTTGTGATCGATGGGCACTCCTATGCGCCTTTGGGAGTTTCAAAGAAGTCTGTCAATAGATCTCAGCAGTGTAAGGGATATCGCGCTTGCACCATACCTTCCACTCCTGCGACGCTGGGATTTGCTCAGAGACGATATGGAGTGTTGCCATTAGAGCGGGTGATGGAACCTGCAGTTCGTCTCGCCGAGGAGGGCTATCCAATCACCAAACTTCAGCGAAGGCAGATGCATTGGTGTCGGCAGGACTTGTCCTCGTCACCGGCAACGCGCAAGCTTTTCCTTAAAAAGGGCCGTCCATATCGGGTTGGCGATATCTTTCTACAAGAAGAGCTGGCTTACACGCTTCGTCGTCTCGCAAGTTGTGGTACAGAGGACTTTTACCATGGTGAAATCGCTCGCGCGATTGTTCAGGATATGAGCGAGCATGGCGGGCTGATCACTCAGAACGATCTTGCAAATTTTCGCCTGCCTGTCGAAAGGGATCCAATATCAATCAACTATCGCGACCACCAGGTTCTTAGTGCTGGTTCCCCTGCTGGAGGTGTCCAGGTCCTGCTTGGACTGAAAATTCTCGAACACTTTTCTCAAAGCGATCTGACAGGCAAAACCGAAAGATGGTATGAGATCCTGGCTGGGGTGGTGCAGGCGGTCTTTCGCGAACGCGAGCGATGGTCGGTGCATCCTCAGGATATCGTACCTTCGCTATATGAATGGCTCCTGGGCGACGACCGCGCGCAAAAGATAGCCGAGGATCTGTGGCTTGACTCCTATGAGGAGTCGACTGGATTCGACAAAGAAGAGCCTGGAGAAACTACTCACATCTGCGTTGCCGATGACCAAGGTAATATCGTGGGGCTTTCCCAGTCCATACAGTCAATTTTCGGTGCTAAGGTGGCAAATGGCAAACTTGGGTTTCTCTACAATAATTATCTATGTACCTGCCCTCGGCGTCACCATCCTTATCGACTAGCTAGTGGCTGTATTCCTCAATCGAACGCCGCGCCCACGTTGGTTTTGCGAAACCCTTCGCCATCTTCGGACGAGCAGGTCAATGTGAAGCAGGGCAGGCCTTTTTTGATACTAGGTGCCGCGGGTGGCAGACGTATTACCTCGTCCATCCTGCAAGTCATAAGTGGGATTCTGGATTGCAAATTGTCAGTTGCAAAGGCAGTGGGCGCCCCGCGGGTGCATGCGCTTCCTTCACGCAGTATACTCGTGGAGCGACCGGCGGCTACGGAGCTCCTTCAAAGATGTCTGGAGAAACGGTTTAGGACTGTGATAATCAAGCCAGCACTTAGTTTCTCCATGGGTGCGGTGCAAGCAATTGGATCTGAAGAAAACGATACAATAATCGGCGTGGCAGACCCACGGCGTGATGGAATGGCTGTGGGCCTCTAACCTTGGTGATCGGCTTTGTTGTCCGGTACATTTGAGTAGACCCCTGGGCATGAGGTTCTCAAAGGGAAATCTTTCCGAAAAACAAAAATCGGTCGTGGCTTTGTTGTTCATAGTCCCGACTATAGTGATAATTGCCAAGTTGTCTATTTTGCCTTCTTCGCTCTTCTTGGCTAAGTACGGCTCGTTGGCCGGCGTCTCGGCTGAGATGCAGAGCCGCGTCCTTCACGTTCTGTTTTTGCCCCTTGGGACTGTTCTGATCGTATTTTTCCGTCTTACTCTCGGGATTCGGGTCTTGGGACCGTTCCGATCGATCTTGATCGCGGTTGCTTTTCAGATTGCGGGTATTCTATTTGGCCTGCTATTCTTGGTCATTGTCATAGGAGTCATAGTCGCCATTCGCCCGCTGTTGAGATCCATTCGCTTGCCTTATTTCGGGCGGGTTTCGGTTATCCTGAGCACAGTGGCTTCGGTTATAATCATCGCCGTCCTTTGCAGCGCGTGGCTTGGGGTGGAATCACTTCGCAGTACGGCGTACTTCCCGGTTGTAGTGCTGTGTCTAGCAGGCGAAGCCTTTGCTAGAACCTTATCAAAAGAGGGCGTACGTTCGGCGATGTGGCGTGGGTCAATGACCGCCTTCGCGGCGGTGCTCATCACATTGATGTCCGAAATAAGGGAGCTCCAGCATTTATTGCTCCGGTTCCCTGAGCTCTTGATCGCACAGATAGGGTGCATATTGCTCATCGCCGAGTTCTTCGACCTGCGCCTGTTGCAGAGATTGAACCCAACTCCCGTTAAGAAGCATTCTTACAGCAAGTCTGGAAGGCGTGCAAAGGCGGCAGGGAAAACTGCCACAATGGCCAACCTAACCGAATTTCAAGAAACATTGGGGGATATGGCTGCGTTCAAAAACCTAGCTGAGTAAATAGATAACAATTTATTTTCGGGAGCACTCTAAAATAAGGGTTGCCGTATAATTTTCCTTATTATTCATTTAATTCCTTTTTTACTTGTTTAATTCCTGTACTTGAGGTATTAAAATATATGCTTTACACCTCTTTTCACTGCTATCTGGCAAATAATTTGCGCGCCTTTACAACTCTCCTTTTTCTCAATCCTGAACAGAGCTCCGACTCTTCAATCTGTTCCCTTTTGCATATCTGCTTGGCAAAAACCGGCAAATCCGGTAACTTCGCGGATAATATTAGTGTCTCTTTGGATCGATCATCGGCTTCTAAAATGATATTTTGCACAAATTCACTGGTCCCCAATATCCGCTCGTCCGAAAACACTTTGTTACTAGCCCTCTTTAAAGAAAGAACCTGAGACCAATTGTTAATTATCGCAATAAAGGAATCACCCATGATCGGGCTAAAGGAGCCACTAAAAAGTGGTTATTTTGGGGTCTCGCAGAGGGTGTTAAATTAGCGTTTTTCACCTCCTTTTGCAAGTCTTTTTTTGGGCCAGGGACCCGTGCTAGTTGTTCCTCCCGGTTGGATTAGCCATATAGAGTTAGACTGGAAATTTCCTTTGAGACGAGCATTTTTTGAGAAGCTGGCGGCCCATCATAAAGTAGTATGGTACGACAAGCATGGCTGTGGTCTCTCCGATCGTGACCGATTTGTCAAGGATCAAGTTATTTCCCCCCCATCGGAATCATCTTAATTCCCCCCTTTCGATGGTAGAGGGTCATGGGATTTTGGTCTGAGCTCCCTTCGAGTTGCCTCACAGGGCGGGGAGGGTCGGAGGCGTAGCCGGAGGCCCTCCCCGCCATCTCTGGCTGAGTCGTCCTGCTGGTTTTTGTGTAATTTACCCCCTTGTCAAATACTTTTTAGCTCGCCCTGGCTGATGAGACCGGGTAAGTGTTTGACGTCAATTATTTTTCCCCTCAGCGACATTAAAATTCTCGGTCCCCCCTATCAACTTGAGTTGTGTTTACAATTCGGGATAATACGAGGATCATCCCAAAGCTTGCTTATTGGTACCAGTAGAGGAAACGCAGGGAGCCCGTGCGCCTGCCTCGGGCACGGTAAGACGGCCCAAGTTTCCCCTGCCAGGTTTTATTCGTATAGGCATTTAAGTTCCTTTGCTTTTCTCTGGTCATAACCAATATCAACTCTCGACACACTGTAAATCCTAAGTGGATAGTCATAGCCAAATTCACTGATCAGCAGATCCCCTTCAAAATCCGTAATCATATAAATATCATGATCATCCAAGCAGTTATCGAACCATGTTGTATTTTCATCCGTAAATACTGCATCTATCGTTTCGAGGCGACGCTTTTGTGGATTGTACACTTTCATTGCCATTTGTTTTATCTCCTTACATCCTATTGCTTTACCTTCAAGCCTCTTTAGCTGCCCTGCAATATTACAGAAGGAAAACGATGTGTAGGAAACAGATCCTCATTTCCTCCCCTTTTGGCTTGAAGGTCTTAGGGGTTTTGGCCTGAGTTTCTTGCGATACGATTCACCTTCCATAATCAGATGATGAGCGTGATGGGCCAAGCGATCTAAGGCGGAGTTGGCCATC
>CAYGBE010000070.1:0-14753 GCA_964348065.1 uncultured archaeon | reverse complement strand
GTAAACCCCCTCGGCCCAATAGGCCGCGTTTGCAGAAAACTCGTCGCTGATCCATAAGACTTTGCCAGTTTCTGTGTTAAGACAGTATTTTCCTATGATGAGGTGGGTGTCATCGATTTTGTATACTGTTGGCCACCGCTGAGGTGCGGATAATGTGGTGTTCCAAACGACGTTTCCTGTGTCTTTGTTAAGGGCGATGACATTCGTAGTTGTTGTGACGTAGACTTTGCCGTTGAAAGCTGCCACGTAGCTCTGTATGCCTTTTATGGTTGTTTTCCACATGATGTCTGGTGCTTCTGGAGCTGGTCCAGCTGAATAACGGGTAAAAGCTGGGTCGCCGTGAATCTGCGGCCACTCATACTGCAGTAAGTCGTTGTGATCAGTTGCTGTGTTAACGCTCGTGGACGCAGTTGAAGAGTCAACTGTGCTGCTTGCAGAATTCAAGAACAAAATGAAAAGCGACGGGATTAGCAGCAAGGCTAGGATGGGTATGACTATTACTTGGGTGCGCTTTGAGATTCCCATTTTTTCACTTCAAAAACTTCATTTGTAGTGGGGTGAAACAACGATTTCTTGCGAAAGCCATAGGCGGTTTTATCATATAACCGTTATTACTTGGTATGCGCATGCATGCAACCCTTTCTTTAGAGATTAAAATGTAGCAGAAATTCCTTCATTCGTATCTTGCGCGCGTACTTTGGCTAGGGCCCATTTTCAAAGAAAAAAAGAAGGGTTGAAGTTTATCACCGTTTTCTGAGGGCCCAGAGGTTAACTATGCCTATGACGATGGCTACGACTACTGCTGCTATTATGGCTAGGTCTATTGTGGTGTAGGCTGGTAGTTGATCCACAACCTCTTCTGCCACCTCTCCCTTGGTTGGGGCTTCTTGTGCTGGTTCTGGACCTACTGCAAGGTAGGTTGTTGCAGATGAGCTGCCATAAGATTCGGATCCCAAGAAGAAGGCCGTAACTAAATAGGAGCCTTCATCTGGAGGCGTCCATAGATAACCAAAGTTGCCGTTGCTATCGCTTGTAGTTTCATCAATGTCCTTCCAGCTGCCATCTGGCAACATATACGCCAGTTTCACTGGAACACCGGTTACATCCATGGGCGGTGGTTTCTGCATATACAGGTACTCCATCCAAGCACCCATGTCTTCGTCTGATATACATGGAGTGCCCATTGCCCCTGCAGATTGGTCAGTGATTGTGCCCGTTATCATTACTGCTGTTCCTTTTGGCACTGCAGTCAATGGTACTTCAACCGTCATAGCGCTGGGTCCCTTGCCGAAACAGTAAATTTGACTGTCATATCCGTTATAGCCAATTAAGACTCCTTCGGCGACTGCTTTAAGTGACATATATCCAGCAATATGCCAGATCTCGTCTCCTTTTTCTTCATCAATAGCAAACACCCTATTGCCCCTAGTTAAGGGCTGAGTGGGTGTTTCTTCTCCAGTTCCGGTAAAAACTACTCCGTCAGCAACTAATGGTCCTTGCCACATTGGCCAGTGTCCCATAACAGTTTCAATGCCAGAGTCACCAGAGTAGAACTTCCAGTTGACCTCACCTGTTTCAAGATCATAAGCATATAAGTGACCATCAAAATTTCCGTGTAACAATTGGCCATTAGCAATTGTCGATCCATAAGATCCATATGTACCCCATGGATAATCCGCTGGGGGAGTTTCCCAGAGATAAGCACCTGTTTTTATGTCAAAAGCAGTCCATGTTCTTGTGGTTAGATCAAAAGCAGCCGTGACGCCTTCTCCAACTGAATTGTAGAAGGACTGTACAGACTCTGATTTGTCATGAACCCAGATTTCCGTTCCGGTATCTAAGTCATAGCCCATTTCCCAGTCAATCCAGTTTCCTGCAGTGCCTGTTTTGCCAATTGCTACACCGTCTGAGATTCCAAATATTGAGTAAGGTGTGTGCCAACCTACGTTCCTATCTGGAATTGTAACGGTCCATTCTATGCCTTTTTCCCAGTCATATATTCTGGACGATGACCAACCAAACCTGGGTATTCCATCTCCTCCATATCGAATTATACTATTACCCCAGAATGCTTTTGTTGAGTTCCACATGGTCAATTCGTTTGCATATCCGTCAAGAATATAGACGTATATGTCTCCGTCAGGTCCATAAACAACTGCGTCCTCCCACCACCATTGTGTGCCTTGCTTTGTAATGTTTTCAAATGTCATTTGTAATGATCCGTCAAATGGGTCATATACTTCCCATTGGTTGTTAGAGGCATCAAGATCCCATAGGAAAGAGTAAATACCTGGGTTTGCAGGTGCAGGTGATCGGTAGTGTTGACCATGAGTTATACCTCCCTCATCATTGCTCCATAGTTTTTCTCCTGTTTGCAGATCGTAGCATGCGAAACCGTCTCCACCTCCCCGGAAATGCCCTAGGTTTCCATATGTATTCACAAAGAGTTTGTTATGCATGATTATAGGTGGATTTCCAAACGAGCTATATGAAAGTCCTGAATAAACACCTGCAGTTCCAACCTCGCCTCCAGGAAGGCCGCCTGTGGTTGCTGGTATTGCCCATCTTATGTGAGGTGATCGAGGTGCTGTTGTGAATGGATTGTATCCTCCTCCAGAATCGCCATAACCTGTGTATGTAGAATCGTAGTAGGTCATCATCCAGCTTCCAACAATGCCAGACCACTCTCGGTTTTCAGTGTTAACAATACCATCAATATATTCAGGTAATGGTGTAGTCGGCATACCTGAAATAGGATCTTGTTGCACTGTAAGTGTTACTAATTGGCTTTGTGCTGGTAGATATGTTTGGTCTTCGCTCGCGAAATATTCACCTGGATAGTCAAGCAAGAAAGTGTATTCTCCTATTTCTGTTGGTGTATACCTAAAAGCATATGCACCAACTGGCCAAGAATCTACTGGACCCAGGGTTTGGGTTGTTTCTCCAGGTTTTGTTATGGTCACTGTAAAATTGTGGAAAACTTCTCCGGCTCCGGGTGGTATTGGTTGACCCCAGATTATAATATCAATAGTTTGGTCAACTCCGGTTGGATTAGGATTTACGGCTAATTGAAGAGCTACAGTAATGGTTTCACCAGGTTGAGCACTAGAAATTGGTACTAAAGCGATTGAAAAACTTGTCATTAGAACTAAGATTATCGTAGCAAAATTCCTCAAGATTTTCATTTCTCTTTTTCTCCTGATTTTTAAACGGCTATCGGTTATACCATTCATTGCTTAAGAGGCTTTTGCATTCATGCATTGTGTGTGATATTTATGAGCGCGTGTTTTTTTTGTTTGTTGCACATGCGCTAACTAATCTTTCCCGAAAAAGGTTTTTATTGCTTTCTTTGGGTCTCGAATGGCTCTTACAAGTCTATCACGAGTGAAAGTTGGATTTACCAAATTAGCTTGCGCGCATAATTCGCGCAAATCGTCGGCCGTGAACTCTTGAGTTTGGATGAGGGGTTCAGCCGTAGCTAAAGCTTCATCGTTGAAACCGTCCCTTAAGAAGCCGCCGTGCTTAGCCTGTTCATATAGTTCGGTTCCATATAGAGGTGTAGCGTAACTGAAGTAGAAACGATCGGCCCCTAGTTGTCTCAGCGTATAAGCATAATTTATAGTGGCTTCGATATCCTCTTTTGTTTCCCCTATAAGCCCTACGATAAAGAAACATGATACTTTAATTCCCACTTTTCTGGATAAAACCACGGCTTTTTCCACCTCTTTTAGGTCTAGGTTCTTTCTAATGATTTGATTTACAACACGTTGAACGCCAGACTCGGGAGCAACATATATTCTCTTGCAGCCGGACTCTCTCATTTTTTTCAAAAGATTTTCATCAAGAGTATCTGCTCTAACGCCGTTTGGAGTATACCACTCGATGTCTAACCCCCTTTCCACGATTAAATCACAAATAGTCTCCATCCTTTTCTTGTCTAGCGTCAGATTGTCATCATGAAAGTCAATCTGTTCAATATGGTAGGTATGAACTAGTTGCTCTATCTCATCAACCACATTCTCAGGGCTTCTACCACGCCACTTTTTTCCCATAACAATATGGATAGAACAAAAAACGCAATTGTACGGGCAGCCTCTACTAGTAATCATTGTCGTCCACGGTTTGCGTATTTCTCCTCTTAGAGGACTTTCTTTTACGGCAGCAAAGTATGTGTCCATTGGAAGCAGGTGTCTCGCCGGGAAGGGCAGAGAATCTAGATCTTGAATCGCAGGTCTCGGAGGAGTGATAACCTTTTTCCTTTTTTTGAGAAAGGCGATTCCTCTTATTTTCTTGAGATACCGCATAATTCCTTGCTCCAGTGCGCCGACTAACTCAAACATAGTATGTTCTGCCTCTCCTATTACAACAAAATCGATATTCGGATGTGTAAGACAATCTACAGGTCTTGCAGAGGGATGTTGTCCGTCCAACACTGTAATGATATCTTTGTCAACGCTTTTCACAATAGAGGCGACCTCAAATGCGGTTTTCGACCAACCAGAGAATGGAATGTTGATTCCAACGACATCTGGTGACCACCGTCTGATCCTATCTGCTATCTCTTTGTTTTTTAGGCCTACTCGATATCGCGTCCCGTCTATTTGTTCAAGATTCCTCCAGCCTTCTGTAGGAGCATCTATGATGCTTACTTTATGCTGCCTTTCAAGAAGCGCCGCCACATACGCTATTTCCGTGGGTTGATATACATTTGGCTTTCCCCATGATTTTGGGTGGACACGAGGCGGATTAATCAAACAAACACGCATATTTGCTACCAACTACCCTTAACACGCACATCCGAGTAGAAGCAACCATACTGACTTCATGCAATCTCACAACATTGGCTATGCCACCGGAAACCTAAAAATGTTTGGAGAACCCAGGCATACAAGCCCGTGGTGGCTTCTTGGGCTGGGCGAACCACTACGTCTGGAAAACATAACCTTTATTATTTCAATTATTACTCTCTCAAACGAGAGCCTGAGGGGAGCTCAACATGAAAAAGGTTGTTCCGCAAACGAAAAAATCGGATATTTATGGCTCAAGAGCAAATTGGCCTCCCTACACTTACAGGGATTACCCGGACATCAAGCCTGAAACGTACAACTCCTTTATGGAGTTTTTGTCAACCGAGAACACCAGCGACAAGGTAATGGAGCTACAACCATGGATATCCTTTTGCGACTCTAGATGCACTTTCTGCTACTATCCGACAACGCCATATTCCAAAACTGCAATTGACCCATATCTTAGCGCCTTAAAAAAAGAACTTGAAATGTATGCAGAAACAAAGTATGTTAAAACAAGTGAGTTTGACGAAATAGTTTTGGGCGGAGGAACCCCAAGCCTCCTGACAGCGGAACAAATGATCGACCTCATATCATTCTGCGAAAAGAACTTCAACACGACCAAAGACTACATGATTAAGATTACGGGCTCATCTAGAAGCTTCAACGAGAAGAAGCTAGCCGCAGTGGCCAAATATGGCGTTTACCAAGTAGACATCGGAGCGCAAACTTTCGACAACAACCTTAGAAAGATGCTTAACCTACCAGACGACACAGAGAATGTTGAACGAGAAATCAAAGCAGCAAGAAAGTTGGGACTTTGCGTCTGTATAGACCTCATGTACAATCTTCCCGGACAAACAGTGGAAAGTTGGACCGACTCCGTGAAGAAGGCAATTGAGCTGGATGTGGAAGTTGATTGTTACTCTCTTGAGGTTTATCCCGGGACAATTCTTGACAAACAATTGAAATCTAGTCAGGTTCCGCCTTTGGGAGATTCGGAAACAGAAAAGAAAATGTACTTAGCCGCATACGACCTTTTCACCCAAGCAGGCTACAAGCCGGTTGGTCACGACCGTTTTTCCAGAGTGGAATGGCACTTCAAAGAATCATGTCTAAACGGATGGCCTTGGGCAGGCATCCTAACAACCGGAGCAGGATGCTTCATGGGCTATCTCCAAAGATATTCCTACTCAAACATCGAGTCAGCAAAAGAATACATGGAAGCTGTCCGTAACGGAAGGTTTCCAATTTCTAAACTCTCAAAATCCACAGAAGAGGAAATGATGAGAAAGGTAATGACAAAACTGTACCTACGCCTCCCAGTAGACAAACATGAATTTCTACAACATTTCGGAAAACTGCCAGAAGAAGTGTTCCCTGACCAACTAAAAAGATTGCAGGAAAAAAGCCTAATCGCAATAGACGAGAAGGAAATCAAAATAACAAGGCTTGGCGACGTCTGGAAAACCAATATCGCATGGGAATTCGCTGCACCCACATGAGCTAGTTGAGCCAGCTTTTACGTTTCACGTAAGCTTCTGGGAATATAGGCACATGCTGGATCAGATTCGAAGATGTCTCCAGTGTAGATTTCTGCTCTAGTCCGGCATCCACCGCACATCTCACGATATTCACACACGCCACATTTACCTTTCAAGTTGCTTTTGTCTCTGAGCTTGAAGGAGAATTCGGATGCCTGCAATTCACTCCAGAATTCCTTCAGCTTTCTGTCTCTAATGTTTCCTAGCATATAACCCTCATTAAAGCCGCACCGTCTAACGTCTCCATTTTCAATTATGCCCATGTATCTGCCGGCGAAGAAGCATCTGCCAAGGAAACGATTCTCAAACCAGTCTTGGAAATCAGGAATACCTCTTTCTTTTGCAACACGAGCAAAGAAGGGACAATACACGTTGACTCTGGGTTTATCTTTGTACTTATGCATCAAGTCGCAGAGTTTGTTCCAAGTCCATTCGTACTGCTCTGGAGTGGGAGCCAGCTCAAGGTGCTTTTTAGCTCTGCCAACTGGAATGAAGTTGTGAAAGACTGCCATTCTCGCGCCATACTTTTCCGCCAGATCGACTACATGTTCAACATCTCTGTAGCTAACATTGGTAAGCGTTGTCACAAGACAATCTAACATTCCTTCTTCCGACAATTTCTGCATAGCTGAAACGGCTTTTGCATATACGCCTTTCCCTCTTAAGGCATCATTCGCTTTTTCGGTGCCATCGATACTTATCGCAGTATGAACCTCATTTCTGACCAAATTATCAAAAACCTTGCCTTCAACAAGATCACCGTTAGTTATGAGGCTTACATTCAACCCTATTTCCCGGGCATGGCCAATTATTTCAAAAATATCTTTTCGCAAAAGCGGTTCCCCACCGCTTATCCCAAACCAACCCGCCCCAAAATCGTAGATTTCATCAACAATACGCATGCCGCCTTCGGTGTTGATTGCACCTGAGACATGAGGTGTTGAAGCAAAGCTACAGTATGAGCAACTATAGTTACATGCTCGGGTGCATCTCCAAGTCACCATATATAAAGGCCCTTTGCTTCTCATGGTGCGCACCAAACAATAAATCTGTTCGAATCAGCTTAAAAAGGTAGAGTCTATTTTAACCTTTCCATTTTGGGCAAAAAATGTGTGGTCTAACGCATTAGACGATGGTCTTAATGACCGTACCAACAAATTTGGTTTATCCTCAAATGGATCTGTTTGGGTCGTTTTCGGTTTCTTTCTCAAGTAGAGGTATGCTCCGGCGAATGCTAATACGGTGGCAACAGTTGCTACAATCACGTATAGTCCATAGAGAGGGAACGTAGACGATCTCGGAATAGACCAGATTCTTAGGTGGCCACTACATTTGATGCCAGCAAACATGCACCCAACCGTGACCATCTCCGTGACTCCATCTTTGTCTACGTCGCCCGAATCAACGTTCCAAGGACAAGTACCGTCTCCGGAGCACCAAATCTGGCTACTTTTCATCGCTAACGTTTTTCCATCCCAATCCCAGACACTAAGCTGAGCCAAACTAGTGCCGTTCCAAACAAATTCGCTGGTAACTATTTCCTGCTCTCCGTCACCGTCAACGTCTTCAATAGAAACGGATTTGACCTCGGTAAGGTTGAAATCAAACCATTCATGACTCTTCTCGAGAGTCAAAGTTTCTCCGTCCCAGCTCCAGACCCTGAGCTGAGCGTTCGCCCTCGTACCATCATAAGTGAAGCCCCCGGTAACAATCTCAGGAAATCCGTCCCCACCGACATCGCTAGTCCTAACGGCAGCAGCAATGGTGTTTCCCATCACGTGCCCGACTATGTCTAAAGCAGTGCCCTCTGCCATCTGCCACTCCTGGCTCTTCTCCAGAGTCAACGTCTCTCCATTCCAGTTCCAGATTCGAAGCTGACCACTACTGTTTTCAAGGTCATGATCGAAGCCACAGGTAATTATCTCAATTACACTGTCACCATCTACATCATTGGCGTAGACAGAATTGACGATGGCTTCCTCTGCGGCGCACCACTCCTGACTATTCTCTAAAACCAAAGTAGCACCATCCCAACACCAAATTCGAAGCTGAGCGAAACTTACTGTGCCATTGAAGTCAACTCCTGCAGTCATTATCTCAGTGTCACCATCACAATCGACATCACTGGCGTAGACGCTTAGAACTCCGGTTCTGTTTATCGCGCTCCATTTGTGACCCTTCTCCAGCGTTAAGTTTTCTCCGTCCCAGTTCCAGATATTAAGCATACCACCTCCATACGTGAGACCCCCAGTAATTATCTCAAGAACGTCATCATCATCAACGTCTTCAACAAACACATTGTGACCACCTGGGATGCAACCTGTCCAATTTTGCTCCTTCTCCAGCGCTAAGGAACCCTCTTCTTGGGCGTAGGCCCCAATACTCGGTAGCAGAGAGAACGACAACAATAACTCAAGAAAAACAAAGAGAATACTTTCGTACATTTGATGCTTCAAGGCTGAACACCTAGCACCATACGTTCATAAAATACCATAAAAAGGTGGCGCTAAAGTTCTTGAGACAGGCCCCGCGGCTTAGTTGAGAAAAATGAGCCTCAATCAAAACAGGTCTTATTTGATGCGCACGGAGAAGTTTTATATCTAAACAGAAGAATCTTGCAATGCAACAGAAAATGAAAACACTTTACAAAGCAATTCCTCTGGTGCTCATAACATTAGCCTTGGTAATCGTTGGCATCTGGGCATTTCCCGCGTACTTAAGAGGCATATATAGCCCTGTAGAAGTATACGATTACATAATTTTTCAAGATAGCACATTAGTCAAAGCTAAAAACGGCAAAAACGGAGCAATTGATCTAAGCTCAACTAACGCCTCGAACGTGATGAACCAGGCAATAGCTCAAGGAAACAACGTTTACATCAAATTCGGCGAGTACAAACTAGATTCAGATATTCTCTTACATAACAAGAAAAACGCGAAGATCGTTGGTGATGGAGCCGTTATAGGATGCAACGGCAAAAAGATCATCGTCAAAGGTGACAATTATATGAGCTCACAAAATAACATTCTTTCAGGCTTGGAAGTAATCAATGGCACCGTTAGAATTGAAAACTCGTTCAAAACAACCGTCACAGATATGGTCTTCAGGAACTGCACCACAGCAATCGAACTTGTCAACACGGAAACTTGGAGCGAAGGAACAACGATAGAAAATTGCTATTTCATCGATTCCCTAATAAGCATAGTTTTCAGAACACCCATCGACAACGGAACAGGATCCTATGCAAACACCGAAATCAGCCGTTGCTACTTTGAGCTTTCCCGCGATAATTCAGTGGGCATATGGGTCGAACCGGACGCAGAATTCACGGGCGGTCTGATACAAAATGTCAGAATATGGATGGGGGAGTTCGACCGAAGGAACCAAACTGGGATTTCAGCAGATGGATCCATGCTTCAAACGTTGCTACAAAACGTGGTTTTCGAATCCTTTGCTGAGTCGCCAATCAACATCTATGGCATAAGACTCGGTTGGGACACTGAACCTCCGATTCTCGGGAGAGGAATAACCTTCGAGCCCCCGGGCGTATACAATTGGACAGCTAAAATTCATAACCCTTCTGGCAAGTGGACATACGGGTCAGGCGGATCATTCAAAAGAGAAAACGCCAGCATTCAAGTTGGTCTAAATAACAAATATGGCCCAAATCAAACTATTGACGCTTACCGTGACAAAATCGCAAATTTCAGGGCGAGAATACGAGTTGGAGGCACATTTGGTGACGGCGAGACTCTAACAATTAGGTTTAGGTTGGAATTCATAGACAACGCAATTTCGAACAGTGTTGAAAAATCCTTCAATCAAACAGCCACACTCTGGCTTGATGACGACGACTACTTTGAATTGACTCCACAACATAACATAATTTGGGCAATCCTAGTGGAAGCCAAAACAAGCTCTAACTCGACAAACACGACGGTGCAAATTGACGTGTACGGAACAACCGCCTAACCAATCATAAGGGCAGATGATTTAGACTTAGCGTGTTGCGATGCGTCACAATACACTTGAAACATCCTTTGAGCACAAATATCCCACGAAAAATTCTCAGAAACGAATTTTCGACCGTGACGCCCCATCTTTTCTCTCAAAGACCTATTTGAGAGAAGATTCAGAATAGCATTGGCTAGTCCGTAGCTATCGGGCTTGACCAGTAGTCCGGTTTCTTTGTCTAATACGATTTCGTGGATTCCGCTCACGTTGAAGGCAACCACTGGCTTAGCCGTGGCTTGAGCCTCCAATAACGCCATACCTTGCCCTTCCTGGATTGATGGCAAGGCAAATACATCAGCGCAATTGTATAACCTAGGAAGCATAACCTCGTGAACGTCACCTAGAAAAACAAAATTATCTGAAACGCCTTGCTTTTTTGAGTATGAAATTAGATGGTTCTTTAGCGGGCCGTCTCCAACTACGACAAACGTTGTTTCTTTACTTTCTTTGACAACATGTTTGGCCGCTTCGATTAAGAAATGCAAACCTTTTCGGGGCACTAGTCTGCCAACGAAAAGTACGCATTGTTTGTTGTTCGCTTCAATTCTATCCTTAACTTTCTCGCAGCCCTCAACGGGCTTAAACTTTTGAAGATCAACGCCGTTGGGCACTATTCTTATCTTTTTCTCGTCTACGTTGTATAATTGGACTATTTTTTTGGATGAGTATTTGCTAACGGTAACTATCAGGCTTGCATCTTTGGCTGACTCCTTTTCGATCTTTGAAAGGTAACGCATGAAAAAGTGAGAAAGCTTGGTTCGAGGTGTTGGAAATATGCTTTTGGATGATTGTATGTATTCATCTGCAAGAACGCCGTGAATCGTTTGTATAAAAGGTTTAACAATGCTCCGCTTCCTAACGGTCTTCAAAAATCCGTAGCCACTAACGGTGTGAGCTTCATAAACATCCGCCTTAATTGCACTAGACATTCTGGAAATGGTCTTGTTAAAAAACCAGTTGTCCAGCGGGAAAAGCACGTCTGTGGAAAAACATGGAACGAAAATTGTCCCATTAACTAGAGTGATTCTGTTGAATCCCGCCTTTGTGCCACAGTAAACTCTCGTGTCAACTTTACTCAGCAACCTTTTAGCCGTTTCAACTATCCGACGCTCCACACCTCCGAAGTATAAATGCGGTGGTTGCGTGTTGAAAACCGCCACACTCAGCTTCTTCTCCATGCAGTATGCCTTCTAGTTTTGAGGAAACGGCTACCAAACACTCTGACAGCACTCTAACTTATAACATGTTCAACTAAATAGGATAAGCCCCGCAGATTCTGCAAAATTTGCTTTTTTCATCGCCACCTTTAGACTTGCAGTATGGACATAGTTTACCCTTTGTCTTTGAGAAAATCTTAATTGGTGTCCCAAAAACTGATCTAAAAATCTCATAATAGAACAATTGCTCCTTATCCCTTATAGAAACCTGATCTTCATCGAGGTACTGCTTCACTTTCTTTTGAAAGTATTCGTCAGAAATTCTTTCTCCAAAAAATTTTGGAAATACCGTTGTTCCTGAGCCAAATTCAATTGGGCTCTTCAATCTCCACACTATTTCATCAGGTAAGAGGCCCTCAAAGGATTTTCGAATTATCCATTTCCCCCAGGTTTTACCTCCTTCACTTCTGATTTTTAGCTTCGGGTCAACGCTAAAAGCGAACGATTTGAACTCAGGGTCCAAGTAGGGAGTCTTCGCTTCCATTCCAAGCGAACGTGCCATCGGAATCGAAGAAAACAGCATTGTTTGCCACATATTAGATAGCCGTGAAATCAACTCGCTCTCGCTGAGATTAAAAAGCCAGCTATAACCAGCAAAAAGCTCGTCCAAGCCATCACCTGTCATAACGCCTTTCACCCCATTTTCTTTCGCGGTGGTCAAGCCAACAAAAAGGGCTACGCTATTCCGAACTTCCATGGGATCAAAAACTTTCAGAGTTTTTATAACTTCTCGAATGGCTGAAAACATTTCCTCATCGGCAAAAAAATGAATCTTATGGTCCATCTTCAAGAGATTCGCCATTATCTTTGAATATTCGAGGTCCAATGCTGGCGCATTTTCGAAGGCGACCGTAAATGCGTTCAAACTCGAATATTTAGAAGCAACGAATGCAATAATGCTTGTATCTAAGCCGCCTGAAAAAAGGATTCCATTTGTTAGATTTCTTTTCACAACCTCGTCTATCAGGAGGCGAATCTGTGAACAGATGTGTTCAATTGGGTCCAATGTTCGTCCTCTCGAGGCTGGGGTTACAGTGTTATTCTGCAAATTTAAGTTTATTAGAAAGATCAGGGGCAATATGATATAAGACGTAAACGATGAAAATTCCATGCAAGTCAGCTTAATTCACATGCAAGTTAGCGATTCGATGGAAGAAAACCTAAAAACAGCAGAGCAAATGATTTATAACGCAGCTGAAGCTGGCTCAAAATTCATCTGTCTACCAGAATACTTCTCAATTCCTTCCAGTCTAGAAAACCAAAATTCAGTAGACAGGGTATTTAAAGAAACATATGAACCCACAATGCTTTTTCTAAAACAGATTTCAAAAAATGTTGACGCTTACATCGTTGGAGGCACCCTAATTGAAAAATTCAGGGGGCGGTTTTACAATACATGCCTTCTAATTAAGAATGAAAAAGTGCTAGGAAAATACAGGAAGATGCATCTTACCCTGTGGGAGAAAACTTTGAAGTTAAATCGAGGAAGAACCCTCCGCGTCTTTGAAACAAAATTTTGCAAAGCTGGAATTCTGATATGTGCTGACATATTTTACCCAAAAACCGTTAAGAAATTGGCTTCTATGGGCGCGGAAGTCATATTTTTGCCAGTGTCTGCTTCGAAAACCCATCCGCCAGTAAAAGGGCATCCTCTTTCCACTGCGAGAGCAAAGGAAAACCTCGTTTTCATTTTGAAGAATGGCAACATTAAATCAAACTCTAGGGGTGGCAGTAGCGCAATAATTTCGCCTTGGGGAATTCTAAATGAAGTAAAAAATGAAAATAAGAGCGCAATTATTTCCACTGACTTGGACCTAACGAAATTGAGAGATTACCGGCGTAGCTAGCATCTGGCTTTAATAAGTTTTCTCCCATCTTTCAACTATTCTAGTCATGTTCTTAAATTCAAACTTGTCCAACCAATTTTGAAAATTACTGTCGTGCGCTGCCTTTCTACAAATTTCTTTAGCCTGATTCGCTGTGTGCACAAGAAGAAGAATGGCGTCAACATCATGGCTAGAAACATAAGCCATCGTTCTAAAAAGAGCCTTGGTTTCAATCTCTCCGAGGACTTCTGCGCTCAACTCTATGTAGAGTGGTTTCTTCAGCAATTTCTTGAAGTCGCGTGTTAAGGTGTCTACCCAATACATTGTCAAATAATTCTGCGAAGAGAGGGGAACATGGAAAAAATCTACGTACTTTGCAAGTGCATCGAAGTCCAGTCCAAACCTATCCTTGGCCAAGACGGGATCGGGCCATATTTCTATTGCAAAAGTCTGTGCAACTAGTTCCTTGGCGCTTTCAACAAAATCAGTGACCACCTGTGTCCTCCATTCGATCCAGTTGAGTCCGCTTTTCTTCTGTTGCTTCAAACATCTTTCACAAGTGCAGAATCCTTCTTCTGGGAAGTGATAGAGGTTTAGAACTACTCCCTTCACATCTTCCCTTGAAGTATTCTCGATAAAAAGCCGTCGAGGGGATCGGTATTCTTCGTTCGTAGGACACACAAAGTCCCATGGAAGGTTGAAGAATTTGTTCGTCCTTGCAGCTGCGCCTTTTTTGGAAATTGCTACCAACTCCGGTCTTTCTCTTATTGTTTTTGCGTCGGCAAAGCATGTGATGTCGTTGAACATGCCGTTTGCAGGTTTTCCAACGATGCCATCCGCACGTTTTACGTAATAGAAAGAAAAGTCGAATCCTTCCACGGTTGCGGGTTCGTAGATCACTGTTCCAATCTTCACAGCATCGGCCTCTTGTATAATTGCTTTCTGTAACTTTAAATCTAATGATTCCTAATTAGTCTTAACGTTTAAACATATCACTTCGAGGTGCTTTTCAATAAAGATCAAGATCGACTACCGTAAATGCAGAAACTGTCTTACATATACTTGCGTTGACTGTTGTGCCAAGGCCGTCTACGAACTCAAAGAAAACAAACCAATAGTAGTTGATCTAGATTCCTGTACCCTCTGCGAAATCTGCGTAGAACTATGCCCACAGAAAGCAATAACCCTAGAGAAATAGTCAAAGCAGCCTTTCTGTCGCCAGACCAGTCAACGCATCTTGCTTGCATGCGAGAACGACGGTAAATCAGATTACATGGATCTGATCTAAGTTCAGCTGTTGCAGACAATATGGACCTGTTCACCAGAAACATTCTTTTCACCGCTATGAACAGCGTTTATTCAAA
>CAYGBE010000069.1:0-13557 GCA_964348065.1 uncultured archaeon | reverse complement strand
AATACTTCATGAGAAAAATAGATGAGCAGACATTCAATAAAATCATGATAGAAAAACAAGACAGAATCCTAAAATTAAGAGCCATGATAAAAGAAAGAGAAAAAGAAAAGGACGAAATAATTAAATCAATGAGCCCAATAAAAATGTTTAAATGGTTTGGAAGTAGCATTAAGAACCTTCCCAAAAGATTAAAAAAGAGAAAAGATAAAGATAATATTGATAAAGATGGAAAGACTAAATAGCGGTATAATTGGTTTAGATGAAAAGATACAAGGCGGTTTTGTAAAAGGCAGTGTTAATCTTGTAACAGGAAAAACAGGAACTGGTAAAACAGCATTTTGTGCATCATTCTTGCGAGCTGGTGCCCAGAAAAATGAACCAGGAATTTATGTAACAACAGAAGAACCAAAAGAAGATATAAAGGAAGATATAAAATCTATGTTCAATTGGAACATTGATGAGACAGAGTTTCTTGTTTTAGAACCAGTAATACCAATCGACTTTGATAGAGAAGAGGAAATGGGAAGAATTCTAAAAATATATGTTTTTGATCTCTACTCAAAAATAGAAGAAATTGTTAAAAAAACCCATGCTAAAAGACTTGTCATTGATTCAGCAACAATTATTGAAATGTTTATAAAAGATGATTATCTGAGAAGAGTAGCTCTAATGAAGTTAACAAACGACTTGAAAAAGCTTGGAGTAACAACAATTGTTACTGGAACTGTTCCTGAGGGAACTGATCTGTTAAGTATAAGCGGGATCATAGAATTTTTTGTTGATTCTGTAATAAAGCTTGAATTTTTGCCAGTTGCAGAAGAATTCAAAAGAACTTTAACCATCAGAAAAATGAGAAGAACAGACCATTCTATTTACATACATCCCTTTGAAATAACAAAAGATGGAATAAAGGTTGTAGAAATAAAGTAATCAACCGGCAATATTAATTATTTTTCCTAAAGATTTTGCAGGTAAAGGTTTTTTGAATTTAACTTTTAAAGTTCCTTTTCTCCCATGCAAACCAGAAACATAACCGCTATATTCATTTCCTTTCTCATCTTTCCAAACAGCCTTTTTTCCTATTAGTTTTCCTGCTTCTCTTTTAGATTTTATTCCAGGAACACTTACTAAAACCTCTTTGGTATAGGCTATATGGTAGTTTACTATTATACCTTCTGGATCCAGCATAGCTATTATTCTTCCTTGCATATCAAGACCTTTTTTAAATTATAATTTAATTTAATAAATATATAACTAAATAATATTGTGATACTATGAAATTTGGAACCATGAACAGTCCAGTAAAACCTATAATAGAAGAAATAAAATTTATTGGTAAATCCGGCTTTGATTTTATAGAACTAACAATGGATGCCCCTTTAACTGCCAAAAAGTTACTTCGTAATAAAAAGGAAGTATTGAAAGTTTTAAAATCTCATAAACTTGGCATTGTGGGGCATGCCCCATCATATGTATTAACTGCAGATATTTCTGAAGGCATAAGAAAGGTTTCACAAAAAGAGGTACTAGACTCTTTGGATTTGGCTAATGATTTTGGAATAAAGAAGTTTGTTGTACATCCAAGTTATATTAGCGGTTTGGGTGTGTATAGAAGAAAACAAATGGAAAAAATCGGATATGATTTTCTTGCTAAAGTTTATGAAAAAGCAATTGAATTTGGAATTACACTTTGCTTAGAAAATATGGGTCCTCAAGCAAGATGGTTGTTTAAACCAGAAGAGTTTAAACCAATTTTAAATGATTTTAAAGAATTGAAAATAATAATAGACACCGGCCATGCAAATCTAACAGGAAGAAACACCTGTTTAGAATTCATTAAGATGTTTGGAAAAAGAATTGGACATTTTCATGCTGCTGATAACTTAGGATATAAAGATGATCATTTACCAATAGGTTGTGGTATAATAGATTTTGAAAAAATATTTTCTGCATTAAAAAAAACAGGATATGATGATACCATAACTTTAGAAGTGTTTACAAAGGATAAAGACTATGTTGTCTTTAGTTTAAAAAAGGCTAAAGAATTGTGGAAAAAATCTTAATTATTTTTTCTTAGCTTTCTTTTTTCTTTTCTTTTTATCAATATCTTTGATTTCTTTAGCAGTTTCAACAACTTTTTTTGCTTCTTCCATCTTTTCTTCAGGACTTTCTTTTGGAACATCAGGTAATGATTTGCCAATGAATCTTCTAACATCTGCTATAAATCTTCTAACATATTCCTTGCTCATGTAAATGTCCCTATTAGTTATCTTTTCTAATTTCTTTTCTTCGAGCATCTTTCTCATGTTTACAACTTTTTCAAAAACATTAGAGTAAAATGGGTCAACTAAACCTGCATCAACCAAATATTTCTTAAAGGCTTCAGGTAATTTCTCTGGTTCTTTTGGTAATTTGTTTAAAGATTTCAAAGCAGCTACAGAAGCTTTGACCATAACCTCATAGTTTTTTTGAATATCGTAGGCCTTTCTATTTGTTTCTAAATCTCTTAAAAGTTTTTCAAACCTCTTTACATATTTTTCAGTTTTTTCTATCCATTTATCAACTTCTGCTCCAGAAATACTCTTTAGTTCTTTATACTCTACCTTTTTTCTAAAATTTATCACGTCTTCAAGAATTTTTGCATATTCTTCTTCTAACAAACCAGGTTTAACTAAATGTTCTCTAATTTCTTTTGCAGCAAGTTTATGAACAGGTGGACCAACACCCACGTACATTAAAACCGCTTGAGCAGCATCTAACATTGCATAATACATATCCTCAGCAATCATATACAATTTAACATTTTTCACTCTTTGAAGTCTTCTTGGAACTGAGTCAATTCTCTGATGAGCAGCCTCAGGGGTTACAGGAAACTCTCCCCATTCCAAAAGCTTTCTCATTGGAATGAAAAAACCAGTATCATAAATAGCATAACCTTCTCTGATTATATTAAAAAACAAAGGATGGGTATGCCTTATTCCTTTTATGAATTCTGTTAATGCTAATATTGGTTGTGGATGTAGTCTTGGATCAATAGAAACTGCAGCAGAATAAATATCTTTATCTATTTTTTTCCTAATTTCTTCAAATTTTTTCAATGGAAACTTAGTATCATCAAATATAATATAAATATCAACATCTGATTTTCCAGTGTAATCTCCTCTTGTTATAGACCCAAAAATAACTATAGATTTGATGTATCCCTTAAAAAGTTCTAAAATCTTGTCTTTAAATTTTTCAGACGATTTCAGTCTTGTTTCCAAGGAAAATTTCTTTAATTTCTTGCTGATTTTTTTAGCCATTTTATCACTAATAAGTAATAGTTTATATCTATATTTAAAATTATCTATATCTTTCCTTTTTCCAAACCTCTGCTTTACCTTTTTCTTTTGCAGCTTTACTTAAAAATGTATACTCCTCTTCAGGCACAATAAGCATTCCTTTCAAAGGATCAAAAAAATGTTCTCGTATTGCCACTTCTTGTCTTTTTATGTCTGGCCCTCTTTCATCCATTCCAAAGAATTTTAAGGGCAATTCTTTTGGTGGAATATCTCTTTCTAAATAGTGTTTTATTAATCTTATAGCAATAATAGTTGTTCCTCTTCCTGCTGCTGCTCTTTCAAAAATAAGAAAACCATCTTTAAAACCCTTTTTTCTTAATTCGAAAAGTCTTTCATATAAATATATATGGGCTTCTGAACCTACTGGAATTGGCATATGCGCAGGAACATGAGGAGTGGGCCAGCCTAAATGACAAACTCTTATATGACTTGCCAATCCATAAGGAATTGATTCTATCTCTTTTTTGGGTTTAATATTTTGTGATAAAACGTGCTCAAAATCAAAAGTAACACCCACCCATTTAGAACCTATTGCTTTACATAAAAAAGCCATGTCCCTAGGTCTTGTTAACCTATATAGGCCTTCAAGACCTGCAGAACCCATTTGTGCCTCAAAAACAATGTATATCTTATGTTTTTTTAATAATGGTTTAGGGTCTTTGTGTTTAGAGTTCTTAGGATTGAAATGGCCCCATATGTATTTTGAAGAAACAGCAGGAACCCATTGCAAATGTTTATCAGGAAGTTTATCATCAGGAATACTTTTTCCAACTATGTTTTTCCATAAAGGATCTTTATTTTCTTGCATCCATTTTGCAATTATATAGTATGCAATTCTTTCTGCACCATAAGCTAAGTCAGTTATTGAAACGAAATTCAATAAAAGATTTTTTAATGATTCTTTATGTCTTTTCTCTGCTTCTTTTCTAAGATCTTGTATTGTAGCAGCAGAAAGTTCTTTTTTTTGAAGTTGAACACGCATTTCTAAATTTTCAAGTATTTCTTCTACACTTTTTATTCTAAATTGGGACCTCATTATATCATTGATAACAGTTTGTTCAATTGCCCAGTTTAATATTTTAGGATTTTCTTTAAGAAAGATATTAAGTGGCCTTCCCCAAGGATCAACAAGTTTTGTTGGTTGTAAATGTATTGCTAATCTTATGAAAGGAGTTGTTTCAGAAGGATGAATATTAACATATTCGCCACCAAGCATTCCGCATCCTTCAATATGTTGTATCAGTCTTTCATGAGAATGAACATAATCCGATTCAATGGCAGAATCTAACATGCCGATTGGTTTTTCAGCACCACCCATTGCATAAGATTCACCATGAAAACCGAGCCTTAAACCTAATTTTTTCATTCTTTTTATGCCTTCTTTTAAATATGGTTCTTTAAATTCTGTAATAGATTCAATATCAACCTGAGTAAAATTTACACCTTCAATAGCACCTTTAAAAAATTTTCTAGGCATTGTTAAAAAATTTTCTTTTTCCTTTGCATCAGCTGTCATAAACATTCCACTTGAAAATCCTATGGTATATACCATTAGCTGACACCCATTTGTTCTTTAAGAAAATTAGTTACAGCACCTAGATTGATAGCAGCATATTTAAGATAGTGTTTTGTTAATCTTTCTTTTAAAAGATTTTCATAAGGTCCTGGCTTAACAAATGTCAATCTTTTAGTTCTAGGTAATTTTATTTTCTTAAAAAAGCTAGTATAAGAACCAACAGTACCTCTTAGGTCTTTTACATAATTTTGTAACCCAGTTAGTTTTTGGGGTTTTTCAAATAAACCAGGAAATTCTTCTTTAACTAATTCAGCAATGTCTTTGTCTTCAAATTTTACACCAAGCATCTCATCAATATATTTTTCCATTTCTAGGTCCCTGCATATTAATTCAAGGATTTTTACAAGCATTGCGTTCTGGGATAAAACAAAAACTCTAGTATAAAAAACTATATCTTCTAATTCACCAACCTGAAGTCTTGTTCCAGTTCTGAATACATCAAAATCAAAAAACATGTAATAAAGTTCAGCGGGATCCAAACCTTTTTCTTGTCTTTTCCAAGATGGAATTATTTGTGTTTCAACTATTTCATCAGCATATTTTTTATCTTTTAAATTTGTTGAACCACATTTTTCACATTTTAGTGCATTATAGGAATAGTATTTCTTGCATTTGGAGCAGTATTTTCTATCATTATTTAACCAAGGATAAAGAGCAGCCAAACCTTTGGTAGGATGCAGTATTAAGTTTTCTCTTACATAATCATCATAAGGATATATCACAAAATCTCCTCTAACCTCTGCAGCAGGTTTCCTATGTTCTGCAAATTTCATTTTTTTCCATGCAAAAATTCTTATTTTATTGGCAAATGTTGATTGGCCAGTTAGATCTGCAAATGTTCTTAATGTGCCTGACCTTCCTGCAGCCCTTTCTCCACCAAGTTTTGTCATCTTAAATCTTGCTATGTACGGCTTTAACCATTCTTTGTATTCTTTGATTGATTTTTGTCTAGCTGAGACCATTCTTTTTAATAATTCGTATCTTTGTTTTGCAGCTTTTTCAAAAAGGTTTTTCCACTGTTTATAAAGCCTATTCTTAGTAGCAAGTATTACTGCTTCTGCTTTAGAAATGTTGAGTTTTTTTGCAATATTTTTAGGTTCAGCATCACCATCAGACAGTCGCATGAAGTCTGCAATTATTGTTGGCCATCTACCCACAACTGTACGTAAAGCTATTGGTTGTCCTGGCAAATCTGTATGAATATCCACCTGATCAATAAACATTGATCTTAACACATGCTCATCTTTCTTGTGGAAGTAAGTAAGAATCTCTTTGTATTTTCTTATATCATGACTCATTAACTCAAAATCAGCAACTGCCTGAGCAGCTGATGTTAAACCTGTTTTAATTGTTGACTCTAACATTTGTTTGGTTGCCATTGTTCTATCATAATATTCTTTATGAGTGGGAGAAACTTCTATCCATTCATCGGCCTTTTCAACAACCCAACCCCATTTTGGCAATAAGAAAACTAAGGAAAAATATATTGCAGAAGCTGATCCTGGAGGTCCAGTAAAATTTAAATTATGATACCTATTTTGAACATCTTCTATTGTAGGCTTTTTAGTTGGTCCTATACATACAAATTTTCCTAGAGTAGAAGGATCATTACCATTATCAGGAATTCCTAGCATTACTCCTTCAGTTATTTCATCCCATCCCAATTCAAATATTGGTTTATCAACCATATTATCAACCAAACACAATTAAACCTATGCCAACTAAAATTAGTATTATTCCCATTAGAATTCCAGCTAAAGTAAATCCATGTGGTTGATGTTCACGCATTGCTGGAAAAAACTTTAGTATTAAAAAACCTAAAAAGGCCAATACAAAGCCTATCACCTTAAATATCATATTAATAATTTATATAAAGTTTATATAAAGTTTAGAACGCAAATGTTTATTTAACATTGAATGATGATTATTTATCTTTTGATATCTATTTTTTAAGTTTTAGAAAATATTTATTAAAAAAAGGGTGTCAAATGACACCCAAAACAAAAATTTAGTTTGAAGAAAGGATCAACTTACCATTCTTCTTCTTTCTTCTTTCTTCGTCTTCTTCTTGTTGTTTTTCTTTTTGCTTTTCTTCTTCTTGCAGCCATTTTTTACACCTCGATATTTATTTACAGAGGGATTTTTTCAAAAAAATTGTAAAGATCTACTTCTTATTTTTAGATCTTTCACCATCATATGCTGACTAAATGTCAGTAAATTCGGATTTTCACCGAACCATATGATTTGGTTCTAGTGGATCTTATCAATCTTCATCGTAGTCTTCTTCCTCTTCCCAATTTTCTTCTTCAGCCATATTATCGCCTCCGTGATGATTTTTCATCACTTAATTTGTAAAGAGCAGAACAAGTATTTAAATATATCACTGGTTTTTACCACACTAGAAATATTAATACTTATAAATTAGAAGTTTTAATAAATATTATGAGATATTTGGAAGTTATAACTTCCAAAATGGAAGTATTAAAAGTTAAAAATGGTGATTTAAATGCCAGAACTACCAAGAGCACCTTTCAAAAGGATGGTAAGAAAAATTAACCCATCAATGAAAATATCTGATAGTGCAAAAAAAGAAATGAGAAGAATAACAGAAAAATTTGCAATGGATGTTTTAAGAGGTGCAATTCAAATAGCAAAAGTCTCAAAAAGAAAAACTGTTATGAGACATGATATACTTGTTTCAAAAAGACAACTAGTAAAAACAATTTAAAATAAAATTAAAAGTTTATAAAAACGTTTATCTAATTATTAGTTGAGGGTTAAAATGGTTTGGGCAAGGACAAAATTAATGATTGAAGATGATTTGCTTAGCCCCCTTCCTTTTGTGACCATAAAATACAGTGGAAAAAATCCTGAGAGATTCTACAAAGAGATACACAAATTATTACTAGTTTCATTTAGAGTTCATGAACATTCTATTCAAGAAAAAGAATTCCAATGGAGTAAAGGTGAGCCTGAAAGATTTAAAGTTAGATGGGAAATAAATAAGGACTTGGACAAATTTACATACTTATTTATTGACGTTAAACTGGATGGAGAATCTTCTAAAAAACATGGTAAAGCGGAAATAGTTATAGAAGGAAAAATAAGAACAGAATACCCACAAGACACATTTTGGCAAAGAAGTTTATTTTATGAAATTCTTAGAATGTTCTGGCACACAGTTTTCTATACTGGCAAAAGAAATGAATACTTAAGAGAAGGAAGAAAAGTCTTATCCTTATTTTGCGATCAAGTTAAAGCATTAGCAAGTGTTTAAAATGCCAGATTTAAAATTAGTGGCTGATATTTTTTCACCCCATTATGTTAAAACATTAAAATATAGTGGAGACCACCCATCAAGAACCCTTACAATGATTCCCCAATTAATAAAAAGGGTTTTTAAAATTACTTCAACGAATTTTTATGAAGACGAAATAAAATGGGATATATCCACTGAGCCTTTGGAGTTTTTTGGTTTGTGGAGGGGAAAAGTTCCTTTAGACGGAAGAACAGCAGCTTGGATAAAAGTTAAAGTTATAGGAAAACAAAATTCAAAAGATAAAAAGGGTTGGGTAACTATATACATACACCCATATATGATCACAAAACTTCCTTATTCAAACCCTTTGAATAAAACAATAGCTAGAATGTATTCACATTTCTTTTATGGCAACCAAAGAAGAAGTTATATAAAAGAAGAATTAAAATATTTAAAAAGATTTGAAGAAGAAATAAAAAAAGAATTAGGAATAAGTTGATAAAAATGGTCTTTGGCTGGCTTAGAAGAAAGAAAAAAGATGAACAAGAATTTCCTCAAGAGGTAACAGAACCACTTCCAGAAGATTTAGAAAGATTTAGAATGAGAAATACTGAACCTATTCCTGAACCTAGGGAAAGTTATCCAAGACCTTTAGATTTAGTAAGCGCAACTGAAAGGGGAATAGAAACACAGGATAAAATGGACTTAATTCTACAAAAACTTGAAACAATAGATGTTAGGCTGAAGTTATTGGAAGAAAAACTAGGAGTATGATATTACCTTTTTCTCCTCTTTTTTAACTTTCTTAATCTTGATTCTCTTTCTGAATAGTCTTCTCTAACCTTTCTTTCAACTTCCTCTTCTAATCCAAGTTTTTCGACTAATTCTTTGAACCTGTTTCTTATTGTAACTTCTGTTACTCCAATTGCATCAGCAATTTCTCTCTGAGTCCTTTTTTCGCCCTCTAAAACTGCAGCAATGTACAAAGCAGCTGCAGCAACTCCTGTTGGACCTTTTCCAGTTGTTGCCTCATATTTCTTTGCTAATTCAAGAAATCTTATTGCTCTTGCCTGAACTTTATCACTTAAACCAAGCATTGAAGCAAATCTTGGAACATAATCCTTTGGCAAAGCTGGTAAAATTCTCATTCCCAATTCTCTTGCTATGTATCTGTATGTTCTTCCAATTTCTCTTCTTTCAACACCAGAAGCTTCTGCTATTTCTTCTAATGTTCTTGGAGTTCCCATTTGTCTACAAACAGTGTACAGCAAAGCTGCAATAACAGATTCCATTGATCTTCCTCTTACCAAACCTCTGTCTACGGCCTTCTCATAATTTTTAGCTACTTCTTCATGAACAGATCTTGGTAAGCCTAGAAATGAAACAAGTCTTTGCAACTCTGACAAAGCGAATGAAAGGTTTCTATCCTTTGATTCAACTAATCTTTTTTGCCATTTAGTTAATCTATAGTATTGAGCTCTTTTTGAAGGTATAACTTTGAACAGTTCTCCTCTACCTCTTCCTATTTCAGTTGTTAAACCTTTGTCATGTTTTGTAAAGGTTAAAGGAGCTCCAGCTCTTGTTCTTCTTGAAATTTGCTCATCATCAAAAGCTCTCCACTCAGGAGAAGTGTCTATTTTCTTGTCTTCTAAAACTAAACCACATCTAGCACAAACAGTTTCTCCTCTTGTTTTATCTTCAGTAAAATATCTAGAACCACAATCAGGACATATCTTTTTTCCAGTTTTTTTCATTGTTTTTTTAATTCTTTTTTTTGTTTTTTTAGCTCTTTTTCTTGTTTTTTTAGATTTTCTTGGCATTTTAACCAACCAATTTTATAGATATTCACCCTTTAGTAGTAAATATAATTAACATGACATTAAATATTTATATCTTATCTATATTTAAAGCTTTCGGTGGCTTATAAAGGGTTTTCCCCCTATAATATAGCAGATTTTATGCTTCCTTTAGCTCCTATAGAGAGAATAGCTAGAAAAGCTGGAGTGGAGAGAATTTCTGCTAAGGCTATAAAGGAATTGACAAAAATTGTTGAAGAATTGGGTTATGAACTTGCTTTAGAGGCTGCTCAAGTTGCAAGACACGCCAAAAG
Source organism: uncultured archaeon (assembly GCA_964348065.1). Lineage (GTDB taxonomy): Archaea > Aenigmatarchaeota > Aenigmatarchaeia > Aenigmatarchaeales > Aenigmatarchaeaceae > CS1-C013. Next base: position 3,271 of record CAYGBE010000069.1, on the reverse strand, counting down.
GAAGACAATTCTAAGAAAAGATATAAGATTTGTTGCTAGTAAGGCTTAATTATATATTTTAGATTTTACTTTATTCTTTTATGACAACTACCAAAGCAGTAATAAAAAATCTAAAACCTGGAAAATTCTGTGTTATAGATGGTGAACCTTGTAAGGTCTTAAATGTAACAACTTCTGCACCAGGAAAACATGGGGGAGCAAAAGCAAGACTAGAGGCAATAGGCATTTTTGACAATAGAAGAAGGTCAATAGTAAAGCCAGCTGCCACAGAAATTGAAGTTCCTATAGTTGAGAAAAAAGTTGGTCAGGTTGTTGCTATAATGGGAGAAACTGCTCAGATAATGGATATGGAAACTTATGAAACTTTTGAATCAAAAATACCTGATGAACTAAAAGGCAAGATAAAACAGGGTGGAGAGATCATTTATTGGATATTAATGGGCAGAAAAATGCTAGTACAGGTTAAATCTTAATGAAAATAATTAAAATAATAACAAAAATTGGGGAAATTAAAGCAAAAATTATAGATAAAAACCCTAAAACTGCTAGTTCTATTTTAGAAATCTTACCAATAGAAGGTGAAATTAATAAATGGGGAGATGAAATCTACTTTGAAATCCCTGTTTCTCTTGAATTGGAAAATTCACAAACTATTGTTGATAAAGGTGATATAGCATTTTGGCCACCTGGCAATGCTTTTTGTATATTCTTTGGTTTAACACCAGCAAGTATAGACAGTAAAATAAAAGCTGCAAGTGCTGTTAATGTTTTTGCCAAAGCTCTAGATGATGTGGAAATTTTAAAGAAAGTAAAAGACGGAGAAAAAATCAGAGTTGAATTACTCATAAATGTGTAACCTAGATTAGACTGACTTTTTTAAAATATTTTAAAGTTGGGAGAATTTTGAACGTTCAAATCATCATTTCCAATTTTTGAGGCTTCCAAAATGGAAGTCGTAACTTCCAAATATCTCGTAATACTTATTAAGACTATCAATTTATAAGTCTTAGTGCTTCTAGTATGGAAAAAACCGGTGATATCTTTAAATACTTGCTATGTACTCTTACAAATTAATTAGTAAATCATCGTAATAGAGGAGGCGATTTTATGCCGAGAAAAAAGAAAACAAGAAAACATGAAGAAGAAGAATATGAGGAAGAGGATTGGTGAAAAATATGGCTGAAGAAGAAAATTGGGAAGAAGAGGAAGAGGAAGACGAAGAAGATTGATAAAAAATCCAACAAAGTCAACTCATACGAACTGGTAAAATTCCGGATTTACTGACATCTAACCAGAGTATGATGGTTTGTAAAAGGTTAGAAAAAATGAAAGTAGTTCTTTACATTATTCGATAAAGAGCTACTTCTATAAAATTAAATGAGGTGAAAAAAGTGGCAGGAAAGAAAAGAAAGAAAAAAGAATAATATAAAAAAATCAACTTCCATAAGTGGTTTTTTGTTTTGGGTGTCGAAAGACACCCTATTTTTATTAAATTAAAAAAAATAAGGTAATCATATGAAAAGAGAGATTCTTAATAATGGAACAGTTATAATATCTTTAAAAAAACCAAAAGATTTCACTGCAAGAATAGTAATTGCATCAAGACTTGGATCAATACATGAACCTAAAAACAGTGGGGGATTGGCTCATCTTCTTGAACATACAACATTATCTTCCGATATAGAAAGATATGATTTTAACAAAATTGCAGAAAAAATGGATTTTTTAGGAGCATACCAAAATGGAAGAACTGGTTATGATTCTTTAAGGATTTTTGGTTACACACCACTAATTAATTTTGAAAAATTCTCTGGTATTTTGACTGAACTTTCTTTGAAACCTCAGTTTAATTCAAAAGCGTTTGAAAACGAGAAAAAAATTATCTTAACGGAATTAAAAGAATATTTAGATAACCCTTCTAAATATTTAATGCAAAATTTTCTCCAAGCTCTTTATAAAAAACATCCAATAAGAACAACGATTCAAGATGAAATTAGAGCAATTAAAAAAATTAAATTGAAAGATATTATTAATGCTCATAAAATTTATTTTGCTCCCTCTAATTTAGTAGTAGGAATTTTTGGTAATTTTAAAAAAAGAACATATAGTAAATTGAAGGACGAATTGGAAAGTTTTAAAAATGAAAAATTGCCAAATCTGATAATTCCAAAAGAAGATATGAAACCCTTTAGGAAAAAGATTGTTGAAAAAAAGAGAGATATAAAACAAGTGTATATCCAAACAGGAGTTAAAACAACTATGGTAGACAGTGAGGATATACATGCCTTAAGAATTATCTCTACTTTGCTAACTTCTGGTGATTCTTCTAGACTGTTCAAGGAAATGAGATTAAAAAGAGGTCTTGTATATTCTGTCCGCTCTAATAATGTTGTCGGAAAAGAAATGGGTTTTTTTTATGTTAGAACAATAACAGAAAAACAAAAAGGAAAAGAAGCTTTGAAGATAATAAGAAGAGAAATGAGAAAATTAAAAATGAAAGAGACTCCCAAAAGAGAATTGAGAAAAGTAAAAAACATAATAGCTAGTTTTAGAAAATCTCAATATGATAATCCTGTAGAAGGTGCTTTGAGATTTGTTAAAGATGAGATAGTTTTAGGTAATGTCAACAAAGAAAGAGAAATGATGAAAAAGTTAAAAAAAGTTAGTGCAAAAGAAATCCAAAATGTTGCTAAAAAATATTTTAAAAAAGATAATTTTGCAACAGCCATAATAAGACCATTTTAAAGGGACAAATATGACCAAAACAGAAGAGTATAAAGAGTTAATCAAAACTGAGCATGTGGTTTGTTGCCCCACTTGTAAAACTAAATTTAAAGTAGATTCGGAACAAGTGGAAATTCTTTGTGAATGTGGAGAGGAGTTTTGTGATGAAGAAATTGTAGATTTTCCAGACGATTTTGTTTGGCACCCTAGTGAAAAATATTAAAAGTTAAAAATCAGCTTTAAATCTAATTAATTAGTTAATTACTCGTATCTTAATGCCTCTACTGGTTGCATTTTAGCAGCTTTTCTTGCAGGCCAGAGGCCTGATATAATACCAACAATAGTTGAAAATAATAAACTCATAGCAATCATTTCAGGTGTAACAGTTGTTTTAAATGTTACAGGAATCATTCCAACAGCAACTATATTTATTATCTGAGACAATATGAATCCTATTGTACATCCTATAACACCGCCAATAAAGCCTAACAAGCTAGATTCTACTAAAAATATTTCCATGACATTATAGTTAGTAGCTCCAATGGCT
>CAYGBE010000068.1:0-7254 GCA_964348065.1 uncultured archaeon | reverse complement strand
AGCGTACCCATCAGGGGCTGGGAGGATTTCTGGTGCCGGCAGATCGTTTTCACGGAAGAGTGGAAGAAGTGTTGAAGTCGATCTCTGAAGGGCTCGATCCCGATGGTCAAAGCTGTTATCGTTTGGGTGGGATATCTCGCAGTTTGATCAATCTTATATTGGAGCCTGATGGAGGGGTTTTTCTCCACATTTTGGGCCGACCAATAAAGCTCTTTGGAGGTGGCCATGAATAAAAGATTGACTTCAGAGGAGGTTGCCGTGCTCATTCGTGGCAGGCAAATTCTCAAGCAAAAGGGTCTTTCTGAAGATGCCAACGTGAAGGCTATTTGTGAGGCGGCAGGGATTTCGCGTAAAACCGGCTATCAATGGGTGAGAAAGCTGCAGCAGAGGCCTTCTAAAGAGGACGTTGAGCTAAGGGAGGAATTGGCCCGTTTAAAAGCACAGCACGAACAACTCAAGCGACGCTTTGATGATGTTCGTTTTGAGAATGAAGGGCGTAAGCTTGCTTGGAAGATCCATGGTGTTGATAAGCTTTTAGCCAGTAAAAAAAACACTACCAGATCTCGCAAAAAGCCGAAGCGATAGGATTTTTGCGTAAAGAGAGCCGTTCGCTTTACGACACATCGTGGGTGCTGTCTGTTAAAATAAGCACCCTTTCAGAATGGAACCAGATCTTTGATGAGAAGATGCGGCCAATCATCTTATCCGATGGCCGTGGCAAGAGCATGAAGGTCACAGCAGAAGTTGTCAAAAAAATTGTTGAACAAGCCCAAAAGCTCAAGGCCACGGGCAGGCGTCTTCGTTTGAAGTCGTTTAGCTTAAAGTTGCAAAGGGAGCAAGGCATCCATCTTAGCAGACAGAAAGTGAGTGAGATCCTGATCGCCAACGACCTTTACAAAGTTCATCTAAAAAGACGTCGGCCTCGGTTTTATCAAAGGCTTCGCCAGAGCATTCCAAATGGTCTGATAGGCGTTGATGGAAGCGACTTTACTGTGTGGATTGGCCAGGTGCCATACAAGTTCAACCTTGAGCTCGCAGTGGATGTCAACAGTTTTTGTCATAGCGCATTCAGCATCTCACGGAGCGAGACATCACAGGAGCTCATTAAGGTCATGGAGGCCCACAGATCTTCGTGGGGCACGCCTTTGGCGCTGGTAGTAGATCATGACAGTGCCAATCTTTGTTCTTCAACCAGGGCTTATCTTGACAGAAACGATATTGATATCTTGCCGGTAGGCCCTGCCAACCCAAAGGGCAATGGCACGATAGAGAGTGCTTTTTCTGATATGAAAAAAGTCGTTGGTCCCATTATTCTTGATTTCTCCTCTTGGAGAGCGCTGGCAAAAAGTGTTCTGGAGAAGATCATTTCCGTTTATGTCGCCATGCGCAATCGGCTGGCTCGCCTTGGGGATCAAAAAGCCCCTGAAGAGGCAATCAAGCGCCCCGTATCAGACAAACAGCGTGTAGAGCAAAGAGCCTGCTATAGGAGACGAAAACAGAAAAAAGAGGACCAAAGCCAGAAGGTGAAACTGAATCGTCTTAACTGGATCATTACTCATCATAGCCTAGAGGTCGATGAAAAAACGCTGAAGCGGGCAAAGAAGTGTGTCGCGAGCTATGAACTCGATGCCATTGCCAAATCAGAAGAGGCTTTCCTCAAGGCCATAAGGCGAGATCAACAGCGGCGCAGCCTTTCTTATTTCTTCGGTATTCTGAAGAACATTCAAAATGAAATGGATGCCGGCAAGTATCAAGATTACTGCTCCCAGCGCTATAACTATCGGCAGATGGTCGAAAGAGAAGAGAAAAAACAACAACAAATCAATGAAATGACCACCGTGGACGACCTTGTTGCCATGTTACAAAGGGCAGTGTCTTCTCACATCCAATTTATCAAGGAGCTGTCCATCAGGCAGGCCAATCGGATGGCTCAAAACCTCAAACAGCAATATCGCTACATTGGTGTCTTAAAACGAAAGATTTCGGATGCCCTGGGAGAGATAAATGAATTAAGTATAACCCAACAGCAGGAGGCCCTCGAGCTGGTTGAGCAGTTTTTAAACTAAATCAGGAGAAAAAGTGTTACCCAAAGAAAAAAAATTTTTTCGGATTTTTAATGCACATTAACAATTAATAAGGCCATCGCGGAACTTGCGCCCTTATCTCCAGTAGTCCGGGAAAATATCACGCTCAAAAGTATTCCCCTGGCCACCCAGGACATCGGTCTAGAGCTCGTCGGGACAGCGGTGGCAGATGACCCCAGTAGGAGTCTAGCCATCATTGTTCACCGAACCTCTGGTGATCAGGATATCTATCGTGAGGGGGATCGCGTCGATACGGTGCTGATAAAGAAAATCCTGCGCAACCACGTAATCATTGACGCAGGAAGAGGGGATGAAATGCTTACCATGCTGTATGCAAGTTCAGCCAGTCGACCGGCCTCTGAACAGACCGGGATGGACGAGCCGGCCCCCAGACAGGTCCCCACTAGCCGGCGGTTAACAGGCAGGCAACAAGCCTTTAGTCTCGATCGAGAAGAGGTCATCTCGTCTCTCTCGGATCTCGACCAGGTGATGAAGCAGGTGAGCCTGTCTCCCTACATGGTATACGATCGAGCATCCGGGTTGAGGATCACCAACATAAAGGCTGGAAGTATTTTTGAAAAGATAGGGCTGCGCAATCGTGATGTGATCCTGGGAGTGAATGACCTGGAGATCACGGGCCCGGAACTGGCCGCCGAGATGTTCAAAACGATTGCCCAAGGGGGCGAGGTCACCATCAAGGTCAAGGGCAGACGCCGCTCGCGCCTGATTCGCCTCAATATAGAATAATGATCAGCCTGTGTTGGTCTACGTCTGTCTGCGGCCAAATATATCCGAATTGATTTCAATATTTCTGACAGAGTAGGCCGTCAGTTAGCCGCAGACCCACGCAGACATGCGCAGACTAAGATTTTTTGGAGGTTATAAAATGAAAATTTGGAAAATAAGCGTTATTATTGTCGTCCTTTTTCTGTTTGTCCCTATCGCCCATGCCACAAGCCCCGATGATGCCCGTGCGAAATTGGATCAGATAAACGTGCCCTACAGTGAGGATTTGTTTGTCCAAAAGGCTGGGGAGGGGGATATCTTCGCCGTTAGACTCTTCCTTAAGGCTGGGATGGACCCGAACGCGGCCGACGAAAAGGGGAACACGGCCCTGATCGCCGCGGCCAAGGCGGGGCAGCGGGAAATGGTCAACCTGCTCCTCGATGAGGGCGCGGAAATTGACGGCAGGGACAAGAAGTTTGGAGGGACTGCACTGGTCTGGGCCGCTATCCGAGGTCGGACAGAGACGGTCAAGTTGCTGCTGGAAAGGGGTGCCACCTCCAATGCCAAAGAAAAGATGAACGGCATGTCGGCACTCCACACCGCTGCGGTAAGGGGCCACACCGATACTGTGAAAGTTCTTCTCGACAAGGGCGTGGACGTCAACACGAGGGACAAGGCCGGCAGGACAGCCCTTATGTGGGCGGCCAACAGGGGGCAGACTGACACGGTCAGATTACTGCTGGACAGGGGCGCAGACATCCAGGCCAAGGACGACACGCGAGAGATGACCGCCCTGATGACAGCCGCCTTTATGGGCCGTGCCGACACGGTCGAGCTCCTCCTTGAAAGAGGGGCCGACGTCAATGCCCGGAACAACTATGGCCACACCGCCTACAAACTGGCCGTGTGGAGCAAGGCGAAGGAGAGTGACAAGAAAAGGATCACAGAAGCGCTCAAAAAGGCAGGTGCCCTTGTCAAACCTACAAAGCCCATAAAGCGCAAAAACTCGTAGGGCTTTCAGGGATTAGGGGACGGGCACAAATAAATAATTAATCTTCAAGTCGGTAATTGTTTTTTTTTGCGATATCCTCACCTCTCTTCACTACGAACCTCACACCTGGTTGCGTCATTCCGAGTCCCTTCGCCAAATCCGTCAATACATACCCGAGTCCTCTTACAGCCCAATAGCAAAACAACCCGCACGCCTCGGCCCGGATTTTTCCCCGACTTGCAGAATATATATAGTCGCTTTTAGAAATGGGGTCAGGCTTAACAAAATAAGTATTTTTTCCTGTTTTTAGAAAATGAATCCTGGAGCATAGTTATCGCTGTAACCATTGTCTCATCCTCACGAATCTTTTTCTCCAGTCCCTTTATCCCCTTGCTTATGACCACAGGATCCCGGTTGAATTGCTCTGCAGCCTCAGTGTTAGTTAGAATGGGGGACATGGCCAATTTATTCAATTTTTATAGCCCCTCTTTGATTGGGTTTGATTGTTTGATTGGGGTCGGGATAGGCTATCTTATTGATTATTCGAGATTAACATTCCAAAAATAGTCGTTTTCAGGTCCTATATCTTCATTTTTGACCCCAAAATCATCTCCATACGGACCAGGAGCCTCCCCGAGCTTATCAGACATGCCCTGGGATGTAATGTCTTTTGGCTATTGCAACACGCCCCGGCCAAAATCGTTCTTTTTGACGACAAAAATTGCATTATTGGGTCAATATAGGCCTTAAATTCAATGATATTTGACAAAATATCAAATACTTAACGTGGCCCGACCCCCACACCCTGCACAGTAGTACAAGGTAGACACTCCCAAACGGTGATTTCGGAGCTTCATACCGCGCCTGTGCGCCCCCCCAGCCAACGCTTCGCCACGCAATCACTGGTCGTCGACGCATAGCTCGGGGCCAGAGCGGAACGCTTGGGATAGAATTACGGCGTGCACAGCCTTAGGTGAAGAGTTTCCGACTCGTATCCTTTCGGTATATACGGCGGGTTCCTTGTTCCACCCTAGCTCACGTTTCCGCAAGCCCCCCTTCTCATCCCGGACGGTCGGATTTCCCGAGTCCTATTGGCGACCTTGGCTTTCCCCAATGGGCCTTCCCTATTATCACCGAAGCTTAAGCGCTGGTTCGCCTACATCCCTTGCAATAACGGTCTACCCTATGGCTCGACACCTATCCGACTTTACCGACTGCCCAGGCACTGTTTCCCGTACCGGTATAATAGGGGACATGGTTTCTGAGTGAACTTGACAAATCCTTTTGAAGGTTGTAAGGATTGGGCATGCCCAGGCAGCCACGACTTGATGCCCCTGGCACTCTGCGCCATATCATGGGCCGGGGGATTGAACGAACCAATATTTTCAGGAACAAGACGGATCGGGGGGATTTCCTCAGCCGCCTAGCAGAGCACTGGGAGGAAGGATCTCTGATTGTGTATGCATGGGCGCTTATGCTCAACCATTTTCACATTACATCCACCTCAATCCGTTGAGAGTAGGAATCTCGCATACCAGATCTTGTGAAACTTTTCCCTTGACACACAATTCCATCCTCCCCTATACTCGCTCCATAAAAAAGCGAGTTCTTATCAAATGATTTTGATTCCGATCACCTGTACAAGTTCACCTACATGAATCGCTTTGGTGTGCCTGTCGATGTCTACCATCCTTACATGGAGGCGTCACCTTGTACGGTGGACCTGCGTAATGGAAAGGCCCCAAAGCAGTATCGAGATTGGTAATGAAGAATGATCGCGAGGGTCAGCTCCGTCTTAAAACCCCTCCTCAAGACTAATCCTGGGACACCGGAGGAGCCAGAAGCATGTCCGACGAGCCGAAGTGGCCAGAAGAAATCTATCGCATTCTGCGCGAGTGGAAAGTGACGCAATTTTCCTACGTGCCGGACGCCGGGCACACCGTGCTGATCAACCGCTCGCTCGCAGATCCGGAGGTCCATTCCGTGCCGCTGACCACGGAGGAGGAAGGCATCGCCATGCTCGCCGGCGCGCATCTTGGTGGAGCGCGCGGGGTGGTGCTGATGCAGTCCAGCGGTGTCGGCAATTGCGTCAACATGTTCTCCCTGGTGAAGAACGGACAGTTCCCGATGCTGATCCTGGTCAGCATGCGCGGGGACTTCGGCGAGGGCAATCCCTGGCAGATGCCCATGGGGCAGGCGGCCCAACAGATCCTCGAGACCTGTGGCTTCATCTGCCTGCAGATCGAGCGGCCCGAGGCGGTGGCGCCGACCCTGCAGGCAGCCTGTACTATGGTCTATCAGGCCGGGCAGGCGGTCGCCGTCTTGCTCACCCAGCGCCTGATCGGTGCAAAGCCGTTTTGAGAAAGGGGAGAAGCCATGTCGGATGACAGTCTCGACGCCGGCGTTGCCGCCACGATGAGCCCGACCGGCACACTCGACCGCCGCCACGCGGTACCCAAACTGGTGGGCGACCCGAACGACTTCCTGATCATTGCCGGTCTCGCCGGTACGGCGAAGGACACGGCCCATCTCTGCGAACCCAATCCGAACTACTATGCCCTGGCTGGCGTCATGGGCGGCGCCACGATGATGGGGCTCGGTCTGGCGCTGGCACAGCCTGATAGACGCGTCCTGGTCATCACAGGCGACGGTGAGCTGCTCATGAACGTCGGTTCGCTGGCCACCGTCGCCATTACGAACCCGTCGAACCTCGCGATCGTCTGCGTCGACAACGGCCACTACGGCGAAACCGGCTATCAGAAAAGCCACACTGCCCTCGGCGTGGACCTGGCGGCGATGGCCTCCGGCGCCGGCATCGCCGCCGTACGGACGGTGACGCAGGAGTCCGAGGTCGCCGAGGCGGCTGCGCTCATCCGGCAAATGGACGGGGTGTCGTTCGTCCTCCTCAAGGTCAAGCCGACCGACCCGCCGAAGATGCGTCGGTCCCTGGACGCGGCCTGGGCGAAGCACCGCTTTCGGCAGGCCCTCCTCGGCACCGGCTAACCGCGCCGGCAGCAGCGATTGTCCCCAAGCACCAGGTCTTTTAGACGCCGGTTGTGGAAGGAGACGAAAAAGAAAAAGGGGGCAGTCTTAAGTAATTAAGTATTTATTTCTGAATGTTTTTCTAGACGCACTTAGCCCCAAAGCAACCAAAAAATGAGTTCTTATAAAGATCCTATATAATGGGGTCAGGCTTAACTAAATGAGTATTTTTTCCCTAAAGCACTGTCCTTTCCATCTCAGATATACTGTGGGATCTCCATTCCTTTATCTTCATTCTATCCTATAAAGATTATCTGACCGTTTTCCCATAATCTACAGAGTTTTATCCTTGATTCAGTAAGCTCTGATAAATATAATATGTTGAACGAAAGAAAGGACGGAAGATGAAGAAACAAAGGGTAATCGAAGCTGATGTCGTCATAATCGGTGGGGGGATTATAGGAGCAGCCA
>CAYGBE010000067.1:0-28482 GCA_964348065.1 uncultured archaeon | reverse complement strand
GCAACAATTCAAGTATGGTCAGAATACTTGGAAATTATATTCAAAACATCCACAACTGATAAAGGGAGATGAAATAACAGACTGGTGGATGAACGTTCAACCCATCCTGTATGCTGTTGTAGCAATCTCACTCGTTGCCAGCATCATCACCAACTTCAATCTAATAGCCCTGTCGATCTTCCTATCCATCGCCAGTATAGCAACGCTTCATTACGCCATCTCTGCTGCAAGAATCTCCCGCACTTTCCACGACCTATCAGCCATGTTTCTAATTGTGATTTATTTCACCCGGGCAGTTGCGTGGACGCTTGGGGGAGCAACCTCTTTTGTCCGCAACGCCTTGACGAGAGGGGGATATGAAAACCGTTGAACGTTTGCTTTGTGTCTCCGGAGTATTTTCCGATTTCGGGCGGGACAGGGGCTTATGTTTACTATCTTTCCCGAAAACTTCAAAGGCTCGGACATAACGTTCACGTCGTGGCCAGACATAACGTGGATTCTACAGAGACGGTTGATGGCGTCAGCGTCAATTACGTAAGGGGCGTAGGAAACCCTCTTACAAGGTATTGGCGTTTTGCACGCTCCGCTTTCAAAAAGTTGGAAGAACTAAACAGGAAGTTTGGATTTAATATCATACACGCAAATCTTCCCTTGGTTCCAAGTTTCGCCATACCGAAAGAATCAGTCAAGGCTCTAATTTCCACAGTTCACTCAACTTGGAAGGGAGAAGCAGAGGCAATCAAGCATGGAAGCCGCCGGAAATTGAACCCGAACGAAAAGTTGATGTTAAGATTCAATTCTCTGCTCAGGTCTTATGAAAAGAAACTTATGAAACGTTCAGACGCTTTGATCGCGGTGAGCTTGTATACCAAGAACGAGTTGACTGAGCTTTATGATGTCGATGAAGAAAAGATCAATGTAATCTACAACGGAGTAGACACACAAAAATTCAAACCAGACAGAGATAGAGTTGGTTTGAGGTTAGAACTCGGATTAGAAGAAGAACAGAAAATAATCCTCTGTGTGGGGCGTCTCTACTATAGAAAAGGCATAGCCACATTGCTGCAATCGATACCGGAAGTCGTCCAGAAGTTCGAGGACGCAAAATTTGTCATATCAGGGAAAGGGTTCAAAAAGAACGAAGAGAGATTCCGAACATTGGCGGAGAGATTGAAGATAAAAAAATCTGTAATGTTTCTGGGATACGTTCCAGACGAAAAACTTCCCGACTTGTATGCCGCTTCTGACATGTTTGTGCTACCAGCCCTATATGAAAACTTTCCATTCGCGATATTAGAGGCACAATCGACCGGCCTTCCGGTTATTTCCACCAAGGTGGGAGGAATCCCTGAGTTCTTAACCAACAACAAAAACGGATTGTTGGTGGATCCTGGTGACCCAGAGCAGCTAGCTCAGGGAATAATGACTCTGCTACAAGATCCAGAGCTTGCTGAAGAACTCGGAAGGTGTGGGAGAAGGCTCGTAAAAGAGAAATTTGCTTGGCCCCTGATTGCAAGCCAAGTAGTTGACCTATATCGCAAAATTTCAACGTAGCGTAAAACAGCTCAGGAACTAACTGCTTTTCAAGACTAATCCGGGTCATGCCAGTACTGTTCCATGAATCCTTTTCCCTTGATTTCCCTATCGATTTTTCTGTAGATCTTCATGCAGGCTTGTAAAGCATTGAAAAGTGGTGTGCCAAAGCAGAAGCGTGTGAGAAAATAGTTTTTATAAACCCAGAGTTGTGCCTTCACAGCTAAGTCCAAATAGGGTCTTACGAATGGACGCTTCAGAGCTGCTATCTTTTCGCCGATGATTTGAGTTTCTATTTCTTCTGGGCGTGAATACTTGGTTATTAGGTGTAGGTGACCGATGTCGGTCCAGTTGATGCCCATGATTTCGGTAGATGTCTTGTCGATGGCTAGAAGATCGTTGCTCGCGAGCACAAGTTCCATTGGTATAGGAATTCCTCTGTTAGGTCCATTTCCTTCCATGGCGACTGTAGCGTCCATAACGGCAAACTTTGGTTTCAGCAAGATCATTAAGTCATGAAGAACCATGTCAAGGTTAGGGTGCAGGAATATACGCCTGTTGTTTGGTATGCATCCGAACAGATTTTTTATGGCGCCTCCGTACAGCGTGAACTCATGTGTCTTCATGACTGGAACACTAACTATGGAGTCGGCTTTAACAAGGGTCTTGGGAAGCAAGACTTTCTTTAAGTAAAGAGCATTTGGATTTTGAACCTTCAAGGGTTCGTCTTTAGATAGGTTTATTGTTCTTCCGCCAGCACGGCTAACAATCTTCTTCACACCAGTTTCTACCAAAGCTTCATCGCAAGAATAATTGTAACCGTCTGACTCGCCAACAACAACCTCTTCAACCTTGTCTCGAAGAAGACCGACCAAATGAAAAAGGGTCTGTGGGTTTGTAACGGCTCCGGGAATGTAATTTTTTGCGCATAAATTCGGTTTTATGAAAACCTTGCCCTGTATGTGTTTATCCCATTCTGCAGCGTTTAAAGCGTTTCTTAGGGCATGCTCCAAATTGTCACTGGTTCTGAAGACCCCGATTTTTACCGTTTTCAATTGTCAATCGCCTGCAAAGATTTTTCGGATACATCCTGGGTCGGACATGAGAAAGTCGTTGTGGTATGCGAAGGCTCTTGCTCTGCATCCTCCGCAAACGTACTTGAACTCGCATCTGCCACATCGGCCTTTCAAGTTTCCTCGGTCTCTAAGAGCGTCAAAAACTGAGGAATTAAACCATATGTCTTCTAATTTCTCTGTTTTCAGATTTCCGATAGTTATTGGAAGGAAGACGCATGGTTGGACGTTTCCTTCGGGAGAGACAGCGCAATAGAATCGTCCAGCTCCGCATCCGCCAATGAAGTCAGCAAGGGCCTTTGCTTTTTTGCTAATACTCGCGGACTCCATGTGAGCAAACGGCACCACAATGTCTTCTTGATTTGAAGGAACCTGTAAAGCAACTCGGGCAAGTTGGGGCGCTGTCGTCAATATAGCGATTTGAGAACCCTCTGACAATTGCTTTCTAAGAAACTCTAGAACTTCTTCTCTCTCTTTTGGAGAAGGATCAAGCTCTATTACGTCTTTGCCTCTGCCTGTTGGCACGAAATTAAACAGAGTAAATCTCTCGATCCCCATCTTCTCAGCCAAAGCAAGCAATGAGGGAATTTCGCTAAGATTGTTCTTGGTTGCGGTTACGGCTAAACACGTGCATATGTCCTCTTTCACGCAGTTCTTTAGCCCATTCAACGCTTGGTCAAATGACCCTGTTTTTCTCCTGAAGGCGTCGTGCGTTTTGGAGTTAGCTCCGTCGAGGCTGACTTCTACGTAATTGAGTCCTATTTTTTTGAGTAGTCTTACTCTTTCCTTGTTAAGCATGGTTCCATTTGTGGCTAGGGAGACATACAACCCTGATTCAACAGCGTGTGCTGCTACTTCAAAAAAGTCCTTTCTCATTAAGGGTTCGCCGCCGGAAAACGCCAAAGAGGTCACGCCGAAATCTGCTATTTGGTCCACAACCTTCATGGCTTCGCTGGTTGATAGTTCCTGTCTCGGAAGGTTGCCGGAGTCCGAGTAACAGTGTTTGCAGTTGAGATTGCATTTGTAGGTGAAGTTCCATACTATAAGGAAGGGAGCGTGAACTAGGAGTGGGCGGTTCAATCCGAAGTCGATGAAGCCTGATATTATGCTTTTTATGGCTCTTCTGCTGTAGGGGTCGGCCAAAAGTTTGGAAACACGGCTTCTTTCAACAGCTAAGCTCGTTTTCAGAAAACTGATCCAGAATCTTATGATTGTGGAGTAGAAGTCGCATGAAAAACATTTTGGATAGTTTCTTCCAACGTAATCGTTCAGCGCAATTTCCAAGTGTGTCTTGTTACATTTCAGGCATCTTTCTAGAGTTGTTCTTAGCATCCATTTTATGGGTGGCATTCTGAGAGCAACATTCCAGAGTTTTTCGTTTGTCAACAGCCTCATTGAAATACTATCCGGAGTGTTTGTCGTCGCCACGGGACTAGATAACTAGTAGAAACGGAAGAAATAAGCTTACCGAGAAAAGGATGGGCAAAACTATTAGCAATACAAAAAGCACCAACACGACATTGCGTATTCTCAAGGCGCGAAAAACATGCGCTGAGGAAAGTTTCTCGATCTCGTCGCCTACTACGTAATAGCCTGGCTTCTCTAACCGAACCCGAAGAGCTCCTGCCATGACTGCCATTGGCCACCCGTGATTTGTGCTAGGAACCTTAGCTTGGTCGCGCTGGGCAATTGCCCAGGCGTTCTTGTAGTCTTCTCCTAAGATAGCTGACGCTAGAACTATGAAAATTGTGGTTAATCGAGCTGGAATGTAGTTGGCGATTGTGTCGAGGGTCGCGGAAAACCATCCGATGTGGATGTGTTCAGGGTCTTTAAATCCCACCATTCCGTCAAGAGTGTTGATGGCTCTAAACGCGACGGCTCCTGGAACGCCAAAAAAGGCGTAGTAGAAGATGGGGGACAGTCTGAAATCCGTTAGGTTTTCGGCTATTGATTCGATAACAGACGAGGCTATTTGTGGACCAGTTAAATCTCTCGCGTCTCTTCGCGAGAAATGAGCGTACTTTCTGGCTTCTGGCAGGTCTCCGGATTCGATCGCTTTTGCCGCGGCTATGCCCCAGTCTGTTTCAAGTTTTATGCAAATAGTCAGTTTTAAGATTACAGCGGCTACGAGAATATAAATTAGAAATCCAAGCGAGGGGTAGACAATTCTTAACCCGAAGTAGACAATTAACGTAAAGGTCAATGTGACTATTAGGGCTAGAAGTCCACCGTTTAGTCTTTCTATCTTCGGATTAGGGTTTTTGAAATGAGATTCCAGTAGTTTCGTTAACTTGCCCATCCAGACGGTTGGATGCAGTTTGTATTGGAGCCTCCAAGGATAATTAGGAGAAGGATCGCCGAAAAGCAGATCTATTACTATGGCTAAGGCGAGGACGGAGACCATGATTAATAGATTTGTGATGCTGGTCATCAGTCGAGCACTGCTATTAAACTGACGGTTGCTATATTTACTGATACCGATAGTCCGGAAATCCTACTCAAATCGATTGCCATCAAGGGCATTATACGCGCGCTTCCTTCTAACCTCAAGGAAATGATTCTGGATAAACCACTTTTCCCGCTACAATGGTCATCCTCACCTTGATGTCCTCGATTTTACTCGGCGGAGTTGTGCGCGGGTCACGGGAAATAACCGTAAGGTCTGCTAGTTTGCCTTCCTCAATCGACCCCTTAATATTTTCTTCAAAGGATGCATATGCCGCGTTAACCGTGTACATGCGTAAGGCCTCATCAACTGTGATTCGTTCCTCACGAAAGGGATGTCTCGCAACGGCTGCTTGGATACCAGAAAAAGGGCTTAGCGGTTCCATTGGACAGTCCGAACCGCCGCTAAGCCGTATGCCTTCTTTGATTAGCGTTTTGAGGGGATAAAGCCACCGAGCTCTTGTGGGTCCTAAGCGGTCAGCTGCCGACCATACCGAAAACTCGGAGATAATTGAGCTGGGTTGTATAGATACAACCGCCTCTAGTTTCTTGATGCGTTGAATCAACTCTTTGTTGAGAACCGACGTGTGCTCTATACGATAGCGATGGTTTTTTCTTGGCATTTCCATTAAAGTTTTTTCAAAGGCGGTCAACGCCAGATCAATGGCTTGGTCGCCCATCGCGTGTATGACAACGTGAAAGTTTGCTTTGTGAGCCTTGGCGACTAACGCGTTAATTTCTTCTTGAGTGTACAACAGCTTTCCCTTTGTCGTATGGTCATCACGGTAGGGCTCATACAGAGCTGCTGTTCGTGCGGCCAGAGAGCCGTCTGCAAAAATCTTAACGCTTCCAATACTTACTACATTATCTCCGAAGTCTTTGCATGAACTTAGACTTGTTATATGGTCCAAAATATTTGCTGGAGTTATAATGTAGACTCTTAATATCAGTTTGTTTTCTGCACGAAGTCTTTGGATGATTCGTATCTCGGTTGATGATGAAACAATCCAGTGTACGCTAGTCACTCCAGCCTCCACGATCTTCTCGCATGCTAGGCTAGCGGCCTCCATAATCTCTTCTTCAACGGGTTCCGGGATTGTCTTCCACACTAGGTCCATGGCGTTCTCGTGCAAAATGCCTGTAGGTTCGCCTGTTTCCGTGTCTTTTTCAATCGTTCCGCCTGACGGAGCGCTTGTTTCCTTCGTTACATCAGCCAATTCTAATGCTTTGCTGTTCGCTACGCACATACATCCACGTAGGTGATAAAGGACTACGGGTTTGTCTGGTGAAGCCCCATCCAAGTCTCGAAGGTTTGGAGAGCGTTTCTCCTTAAAACGGGTTTGGTCCCATCCATGACCTAGGATCCATTTTCCCTCAGGCGTCTCCTGCGCACGTTTTCTGATTCTCCTCTGAATCTCTTCGATAGACTTTACGTCTCTTAGATCGATCCACCTCAAAAACCTTCCAAAGTCAACAACGTGTACGTGAGTGTCAATCAAGCCTGGAACAACTGTTCTTCCCTTTAGACCAATCACTTTTGTGTTTTTTCCAATCCACCGACTAATCTCCTCGTTTGTGCCGACCTTAACGATTCTGTCGTTTTTTATAGCGATTGCTTCAGCATGAGGCTGAGATGGATTCATTGTTAAAACGTTTCCATCCAACAAGACTAGATCTGCCCACATCAAACATCACTTCTACACTCGGTGTATAAAATGCGTGCGCATAGCAAGCTTTCGTAACTTTTTTCAGAGAGTATGAAAGGTTGTTGGTTCACCCTCGTCATAAGCATTGGCATGCTCCCATTTCACTTTGTGTTTTGGTGTTAAGTGTAGAGTAGTTCTCGTGAGCTTTGGTGAAACAGAAGGCGCGTCAGTACTTGGAGCAACCATTTTGGAAGCCTAGGGCTATCAAGTTGACACTTGTGGTGTTGATGTAGATACGCTCGGAAACAGCGGAATTCCACATCTTTCACGGTCGTAGTGGTTCACTCTTTCCCTTATTAAAGCATGCAATGGATGTTGCATGCATGCATGTATGCAGTGAGTTTTCTTGTCGAGTTTTTGGCGTGTATATGCATGCTGGATCAGATCCAAAGTAGTCGCCCGTGTGGCCGTAGGCTCTGGTTCTACATCCGCCGCATATTTCACGGTGTTCGCAGACTCCACACTCACCCTTCAGGTTGTTTGGGTCTCTTAGTCTCGTGTAAAAATCTGATTTTTTGATTTCATTCCAGAGTTCTTTCAGGCTTTTTTCTTTGATGTTTCCAATCTTCAAGTTTTCTGAATAAAAGCAGGGTATTACATCCCCGTTCTCGAGGACGCTTAGGTATCCGCCGAACAGAAAGTATATGCATTTCCCTGTGAATTCGTGGTTGAACCATTCCCAAAAGTTTTGTGGATTCCTCTCTTTGACGATGCGGGCGTAGAAGGGACAATGCACATGGAAGTCAAATTTGATCTTGTAATGTTTTTGGGTTAAATCATATATGTGGTTCAAAAACCATTCATACTGCTCGGGTGAAGGCTCTAAGTGTATGTTGTTTTTGGCTCTTCCGGATGGAACCAGATGGTTGAACCATACAAACCTCGCGCCGTATTCTTCTGCTAACGCGACCACGTGATCCGCTTCTTTGAGGTTGACGGTTGTAGCTGCCATTGATAAGCCGTTTAGGATCCCTGCCTTTGATAGTTTCTGAATAGCTGAAAGAGCTGCTTTGTATGAGCCCTTCCCCCTTAAGATATCGTTTGCTTTTTCGGAGCCATCTATGCTGACCGATGTGAAGACCTCGTTTTTGACCAAGTTTTCATAAATCTTTCCATCCACGAAATGTCCGTTGGTTAGTAGGCATATCTTAAGCCCGAGGCTTCTCGCGTAGCTAATCAGCTTGAAGACGTCTTTTCGTAAAAGTGGCTCTCCGCCTTTCAATCCAAACCATTGGGAGCCGAACTCGTAGATTTGGTCAACGAGACGTAATCCATCTTTTGTGTCTAATTCGTCGGGAGCTGGCTCCAATTTTGCATTGACATTGCAGTACAAGCAATTAAGATTGCATGCTCCAGTAGCTCTCCAAGAAGTAATCAGCAGTGGACCCTCTTTCTTCTTCGAGGACATTTTATTCAATCGCGGTTATGCTTCGCCATTTAAAAGGATTCCGTATTCATACCAAAAAAGCGCGAGCATTCCTTCTATCCAGATTAACCTTTGCTCAGTTTGCTCGTTAGGGGTTTAGGTCTAAGGAAGAATTGGGTAGGTTTCATGAACCAAAGGGAGTCCTTTTTTTCTTTAGTAAACTTTGAAATTTGGATGGCTTCTTTGAAGATTGGTGCGTCAATTATCATGGTGTGGTATTCCCCCCTTTCTCCGCAAAGGTCTATTCCATGTTTGTCATTCAGCTCTTTCAACTCTTTTAAACAGGTCTTGTCAAGCTCGCGACCTAGCCATTTTTCATCAAACCACGGTTGTCTCACGCAGGTAAAAACAGCTTTAAATCCTTGAGAAACCAACTCGTTCAAAATTTGGTAACGGTCTAGACCCCATAATGGCTTGATTACTTCCATACTCAGTCCTTTGCAGACATCATCAATCCAGTTTCCATGGTAACTGTCTATGAAGGAGATGTCCCCTGTCACGATCCCTCTAACTCCATCTTCTTTTATGAAACGGGAGATCGCTTCCCTATACCCTTCAAAATAAGGTTCTTTCACCTTGGCCTTGACATGTGGTATTCCCAGGGCTTTAGACTGAAGCGACATAAGTGATAAAGGGTGACAAATAAGGGGGGTTTCCCAAAGAAAAGTGACGATGAAGGCGACATCTAAGCCTTCTGTCACGGCTTTGTAGCAGGATAGGCAGGATTCCTTGCCCCCGCTCCATGAAACTGCAACTTTCATCCTTCTACACTAAAGGCAGGGTCGTGGTATTACATAATAAGGTTTATTCTGTTGTAACGCTATCTCTAAGTTTTTTTAGTGCGTTTCTCGCTTACAAACGTCGCGGGTTTCTTGGAGCAGATACAATGTCGCGGGCGTGCGCGCTCGTTTTCTAAAAAAAGGGAAGAAAAGATTATCGTATTGTTGAGATGGTTTGATGCACTTAGTTCATCTGAACCAAGTAGAGACTTTTGCGACGATTGCACCAAGTATAGTCCAAACGCCGTAGATCACAGTATTAATGAAGTAATTATAGGTTACTCCATCGATATAGCTTCCATTGATGGGACTGAACATCGGGGAATACCAAATGTATGTCTGGGTAGTAAATACTATTGCAACGATGGCACCCATTATTGCCGCAAACAACATGCTTTTTAAGCTCGTAGAACCCCGCATTCGCGAGCGTGTCATCAAGGCTCCAGCTATGTATCCAGCCAACATGCCGCTTACAATAAGGCCTAGCCAGTCTACGGTCGGAACAAACCATTCGCCAAAGTATGCGGCCATGGACACTGTATAGAGCAGAGCGAGCAGAAAGCCGGATGCGCCTCCAGCCCACCTGTTCCAAGCCAATCCAAGAAAGATTGGAATACCACAGGAGAGCATACCCTGAGTGACACCAAAGGTTAATATATACTGTAGCGGTATTTCTGCCCCTCCCCAGAGCCAAGATGGTAAAGATATGGATATCGGAGCCAGAAAATCCGCTATCACTGTCGGGAAAGCAATTATCAACACGCCAAAGATGATTGGCAAAACGAGGCAAAGCGAAATGTCGCTGAAGATCAAACCCACCAGTCTATCTGTTATCGACAAATCTTTCCACCAGTTTTGTTAGTTAGGCGCTGTGAATTAATAAACTTTTCATTTTGCACGCGCGCGCATACTGGAACTCTGTGTTCGCCAGTTCACATATTAGTGTTAGAAACTCTGTTTTTTGACTTTCTGAGTTGAGTTCTTGATTTTTGAAATAGAGCAGAAAGGTGGCTCTGCCTATTGCTATTATTGCTGTTGTGGCTACAATCCAAGTTATTGGGAGAGAGAGCGTTATGCCCTCGTCATTTTTGCGTATGCTTATCCATAGTTTAAGGGTTATGCCAAGAATGATCATGACTCCTGCGCGCCCACTTTCCTTTTTGGAGTTTTTGCGGGTCTATGCTTTTGTATTTGTTGTCTGGCGGAAACAAGTATGGCCTTTAGATCAATTCTTAGCTTTTTTCCAAAATTCTATTGCCTAATCTTAATTTTTCTTTCTCATTCAATGACCAAAAGAAAGAAATCCATGGGCATTCACAATTTTTGCTCGGACAACTCGTACTGCGATATCTTCATAACCAGAAAAAAGTGCGCGCACTAGAGCGCGCTGGCACTCATTTCTTTTAGCTTATCCCTGGCGTTAGGGATTATAGTTTTCAGGGGAATTCTTGCGGGGCACACAAATTCGCAGTGGCCGCAGGTTTCGCAGTATGCCGCCCCCAGCTTCTTGACTCTAGCCCAATCTCCCTTGTCGACGGCCTCCTTTATCAATGCGGCGGGAAGATTTCTGCAGCAACTCACTAAACATTTTCCGCATCGAATACAGCCCGTAACCCTGACACTCGCAAACTTTTTGGCCTTCGGAAGCTTTGGATGGATCCTAGTTTCGTAAGGTTTCGGAACTCCGACTCTGTCAAGCAGGGGACTTGTTAAGTTCATGATCACCAACGCAAGAATAGATCCTCCCAAGAACCCAATGTACACCTGGATAAGCATTGTCAATATTGCTAAGCCTGAACCGAATATGATTTGCCCCAAACGGGTCAGGGGGGTAGTTGCAGGGTCTGTTGCCATGAAAAATGCCAAGAAAATCGAACTGCCCGTGAGTAGATGGAAAGCTAGTCTAAATGTGATGTCTCCACCGTAAATGTAGCCCATACCGATAGAAAACAACACGGTGGTTACTAGGTAAGCCAGAGTTATTCTCCATTTAATATATCCGCGGCAAAGTGCAAATAGGGCTATTCCTACTGCGATCACAGCGATGCTCGAAACGCCGCCTATCCAACCGTGATACTTCTGCACTAGCATAGTGTAGAGAACGTCTGGGAGGGGGTTCTCGGCTGTGCCAAAGGTATAGGGGTTCATAGGGTCCAATGAAGGATCTCCGTAGCATTGGATCAGAGCGGTCCCAAAAACTGAGGTTTCCATTGGATAGTAGGGACCAAACAGACCTTCGGTGAGACGATTTTGCAAGTCTACAGATCCGGTATGATCTGCGGGCATTAGGGCTGAAATAGCGGGCATAAATAGTAAGCCAAGAATCAGAAGTTTCGCGATTGCAGCGGGATTCACGTATTTTCGTCCAGCCAATCCTTGAAGTTTCTTGAAAACAATTAATCCGACTGCCGAAATTATAGTAGGATACACATATTGTTCATACTCACCACCCAGTATTGAGAATTCTTCAGTGGCCATCGCTGTAGGCATACCTAACGAGTATGACATGGCAACGATCAAGCCGAAGACAGCCGCAGACATTGTGTCCAAGGGTCCCTTTTCTCTCATTACCAGTGAGAGCAGATAGTCACAAGCTACAGCGACTAAAACCGAAATTACAGATATCATAATTGAATCGAAACCAAATGAAACGAAAGATACAGCTGCGATAATGCAGAGAGCAATAAACGTATATTTCATTAGAAGATCCTTTGTCATGGGGCATGAAACAGAAGTTGGCTTTCCCATTTCTGCAACCTCTTTAGGCTGGAATTAGCTTTTTTGGCGCTGAAATATATTAAGCTTCTGGACGCGTATTATTTATATGTGCGAGCGTTCAACAGTCTCAGGACACTCTTAACTGACTATCGTGTGCATGCATGCATGCTGAATATCAGTTTGGTCGTGACGTAAATGAGATATAGAGCGATTTTGGTTGTTTCTCTCGTTTCTATGCTCGTCTTTCTTCTCTTTTTGAGGGTTAATCTTTTGAAGGATTCCTCGAGGCCTGACTTTTTTGTCGGTGTTGATGCTGTTTCTGACGATGTGGAGGACATTAAAAGACTTGTTGACGAGGTCAGGTCTTATACGAATCTTTTTGTGATAGGTAGTACAGGGATAACCTATAACGTTACGAAGCTCGACGAAGTCTGCCAGTACGTCTACGAAAGTGGGCTTTACTTTATGACTTATACGCATCCAACTACGGAGTTTAATCAGTCTCAATGGGTTGAAGATGCTAGGCAGAGGTGGAGTGACCGTTTTTTGGGATTGTATGCCTATGACGAGGCTGGCGGACACCAAATAGACTGTACTGAATATATGCTGGTGAAAGAAGCAGATAACTACACAGATGCAGCCAACAAGTTCGTTGGGCTATTGGATGAGCATTTGAAGCATTTTACAGAGTATTATATTCGTGTTGGTGAGTTCCCCCTATTTACTTCTGATTATGGTCTTTACTGGTTCGATTACGAAGCGGGCTACGATGTAGTTCTATGCGAGTTTGGATGGAACCATAGCAGACTGTTGAATGTTGCGCTCAACAGAGGCGCAGCAAAGATGCAACATAAAGATTGGGGAGTGATAATCACCTGGACCTATTGGGATCCCCCCCACATGGAGTCGGGAGATGAGCTTTACTACGACATGGTTCTAGCCTACCTGAGCGGAGCCAAATACTTGGTCGTTTTTAATCACCCAATGAATGTTACATGGGATCAAACACTAACAGAGGAGCACTTGGATGCCATGAAGAGATTTTGGCGTTACATCCATGCCAACCCTCAAATACCTGACATTGACGGCCCCACCTCTACTAGGACTGCTTACGTTCTCCCGAAAGACTACGGCTGGGGCTTTCGCGGATCCGAGGACAAAGTTTGGGGGCTTTGGGTCGACGAATTATCGATAAAAATAGGGACGGATCTCAACTATCTCCTACATACCCATCACATGAGTTTAGACATAATTTATGACGACCCAAAATACTATAGCGAGATGCGACGTTATAGCAAACTTATCTTTTGGAATGGAACCGTCACCTAGGTTAGATTTCTTCACTTGTTATTGCCATCTGCATAGCACAGAAATGATGATACCCCATGTATGACATGAAGAGTGACTAATGATAAGCCTCCTGTTGAGGGTGCTCGTTGTTTAGCTATTTTTTGCCTTTCTTCATGACCAGGTATGCGGCTACGGCAATTGCTGCTATGATTATCATGGCCGCTGCTGCGTAGATGTATTCTGTTGGTATACCTGCTCCTTGTGCAGGTGGCGGTTGCTGCGGCTCAACTACTTCTAGGGGTATGTCCGCGCTGTGACTGATGTATGTTGCGCCTGAACACCAGGCGGTGACACTCCAGTTGCCGACCACGTCAGGCGTGTAGGTGAAGTTGAAGGCACCGTTTTTAAGGGCTGTAACTTGTATGTTGTCCACAGTGCCATCGGATTTGCCGAAAGTCACCGTTATGGGCGCATAGGCAATTCCGGGAGTAAGTTGGCCACAACCAGTCACGGATTCGCCTTTTTCAACCTCATCCTTGTCCAGTTCAATAGCAATCTGAGTAGATATCACTGGAAAACCGTCAAGGCAGTAGACGTTCCAGTCTTGGTTTCCCACGTACACCCTTCCCTCGCAGATGGTTGGAGAGGACCAGCAGTTGGAGCCAGTCCTGAACCACGAGAGCCTATCTCCGTTTGTGGCGTTGAGGACGTAGATGGCACGTCGGTCGCTGGCGACGTAGACCTTGCCGTCGGCGTAGGTCGGTGAGGCGTATAGCTCACTTCCTATCCAGCTCTTCCAGACTGGAAAACCGCTCTTGGCGTCGACGCAGACTATGAAGAATTGGTCGATGAGGAAGAGCTCGCCTTCGTGATAGGCTACAGAGCCAACTAAAAACCCCCCCGTTTCCGTGCCCTTAGTGGTTCTGTACGTCCATTCGATGTTACCAGTCGTCGCGTTTATCCCATAATACTCATCTTTATTGGTCGATGTGAAGACCATGCCGTCTGCGACTGTTGGGGATGCATGCATGTCGGTGCCTCTCTCAGCTGTCAACTGATACGGGATATCGAGCTTCCAGATGAGACTTCTGTTGTTGGCGTCCAATTTGTAGAGGGCGCCTGACATAGGCTCTTGCGAAGTGATGTAGACTGCCCCGTCGACGACAGCTGGAGAGGAAGTGATATACCCCGCGGTCTTATGGGTCCAGATGATGGACCCGTTGTTGGCGTCGAGGCAATATAGATTGGTGTCCAGCGATCCAACGTACACCCTGCCCCCGACCACGGTAGGGGAGGAGCGTAGTCTCGTCACAGAATCAAAGTGGGCTGGGATGTAACCGCCAGCGTACCTGTCCCACAGGAGATTGCCGTTTTTAGAATCGAGGCAGTAAACGTACCCGTCGTCGGGTCCGATGTAGACCTTCCCTTCAACCACGGCTGGTGAAGATTTGATTCGGAAGCCAGTCGTAAAATCCCATAGGAGTCTGCCGCTCCTAGCGTCGAGGCAGTAGATGTTTTTGTCCTGCGAACCCACGTAGACTCTTCTATCCACGACGCTTGGCGAGGAGACGACTCCTCCGCCTGTGGTGAAATTCCACCTGAGAGTTAGATTCGTGGGACCTGACTGTCCGGTTCCGGTGTGCTCCGGGTCGTGGCGCCACATAGGCCAGGGCTTGGTACCGATGGACCATACCTCGTCGAGAGTTGTGTATCTATTCATTGTGTTTTCTTCAATGTAGCCAGGGATGAGGTATAGATTGCCGTAGGCGACGGCGACAGACTCTCTCGGAGAATGAGCTTCTATAGGGAGTTTCCACACGAGCTTCCCCGTATAAGCGTCGAGACACGCAAATTCAGATTTGCTATACTCACCAGTAAAGGGGTCACTCGATGCCCTTTGGCCTGTTGTGGCGTAGACCTTGCCGTCGGCAACCACCGGCCATCCTGGCCAGAACATAAATCCTGGGCCCTTGTACTTCCACGCGAGCTGCCCTGTGTTCACGTCTAGGGCGTAGAGGTGCCCATCCTTGTTGAGCTCGTAGACTTTGCCGTATGCGGCGGCGCAGCCGCTGACCCAGTATCCTAACTGAGTGCCTGGGTTGAACTCCCACAGTACGTCGCCCGTGTTGGCGTCGAAGCAGTAGAACGTGTTATCGTGTTCGCCGGCCTTGAGGAACTTGCCTTGGTAGTAGGAACCAGAAAACGTCATCGTTCCTTTTGTTTCCGTGTCCCAGACGACCTTCCCTGTTTTGGCGTCTAAAGCCATTTGGTGAGGCTCGAATGATCCAGGGAACACCTTTCCATCGCCGTATTGTATACCAGTTGCGACCGATCCGCTGCCGGGGACGTGGGCTTCCCATGCCAGTGTAGGCGGTTTAGATGGATCAGAAAAGTTCCAAGCTTGAACCGTCGACTCACCCTGACTGTAGAAAACTTTTTCTTCTGAACTGTAAACACCCTCGGCCCAATAGGCCGCCTTGGCAGAAAATTTGTCGCTGACCCATAAAACTCTCCCAGTTTCTATGTCAAGACAGCATTTCCCTATAACAAGGTGGGTGTCATCTACCTTATATGCTGCTGCCCACCGCTCAGGGGCAGGCCAGGTGGTATTCCAAATGAT
This sequence comes from uncultured archaeon, assembly GCA_964348065.1. Classification (GTDB taxonomy): domain Archaea; phylum Aenigmatarchaeota; class Aenigmatarchaeia; order Aenigmatarchaeales; family Aenigmatarchaeaceae; genus CS1-C013. The sequence goes on along the minus strand of CAYGBE010000067.1, from coordinate 12,892 downwards.
GCTTCCCGTGTCCTTGTCGAGGGCGATAACATCCGTCGTTGTTGTGACGAAGACCTTGCCGTTGAAGGCTGCCACATAACTTTGTATGCCCTCTATGTTTGTTTTCCACAGAATATCTGGTGCTTCCGGAGCTGGCCCCGCCGAGAAACGCGTAAAAGCGGGGTCGCCATGAATCTGCGGCCACTCGTACTGCAGTAAATCACCGTAATCAGTTGCTGCGTTAACGTTCGCGAACGGATTTGAAGCATCAACTGTGCCGCTATGCGCGCGCGCAGAATTTGAGAACACCGTGAAAGCCGATAAGATCAATAGCAAAGCCAGGACGGTTACAACTATTGCATAGGTACGCTTTGAAATTCCCATTTTTCCACTTCAAAGACTTTATTTGTGGGAGGGTTGAACCGTGATTTCCTATGAAAGTCGTATGCGGCTTGACTCCATTCAAGGCGGTTTTACCCTATACTTGAAATTTTGCAGTATATGCCGAATTTAAGGTTTCTGGAACATAACCAGCATGGACGGAAATCCATCTAAGCAGAAGACTCTGCACAATTGTGACCTATGCCTAAAACCTCCTCTAACATCTCCCAACAGGATACTGAAGTTGCGCAGTTGCGCAATGCATGCATGCACAATTGTTTTTGCAAAACCAAGAAGTGAAAAAATCACTTTCTTTGAATGTTTAATTTGATGCATCACGACACGCCATGCATGCATGCATCAGGTCTCCTACGCATGTGACGTATCTGGAGACTGGACTGTGTGTGCCTGGTGGGAAGGTGACCAATCCCACACCAGCGCCTATAGCGAAAACCTATCTCTAACAGTAGTCGAAGCTGAAGAAGAGCCTCCACCGCCAGAAGAAGGTATACCAACAGAATACATCTACGCTTTGGTTGCGGTCATAGCCATAATAATCATCGCAGCAGCCGCATACGTCTACATGAAAAGAGGCAAATAGCCTCCTCCCCCCTTTTGTTTTTCTCAAATAACTAGAAAACAGACTGAATTTGTGATCAGCATGCAAAAGTTTTTGGTTTTGCAAAAGGTTTTGCAACATAACTTTTTGTAAAACATAATATTCTTAGCATAGAGTCATGTGCGCGCGTAGCCAAAAGTTATTATTCAAGGGATTTATCCAGCATAAACAATAGAAGCCCACAATATGATTGGAGGAGAGAGTTATAAGTGATTTTGTTGATGACCACTGCTCCTCCCAGAAAGTCACCTTGGGGTCTTGCTAGGAGATTTCCCCCGCTAGGGTTAGCTTATGTTGCTGCGGCTCTTGAAAAAGCGGGTTTCAAAGTAGAGATCCTTGACAATTATCTGCTTAAGCAGCCAATCGATTACGTCAAACTCGAAATCAAAAGACTCTCTCCAGAAATAGTGGGTATAACATGTGGTTCCGTAACCTATCAACGATGCATTGAAACAGCTAAGGCTGTTAAAGAGGTGCTTCCTTCTTGCAGAGTAGTAGTCGGCGGGTGGCATCCATCGTACATGCCTGACAGCATGTTGCAACAATCAGAGATAGACTACGTTGTCCTAGGAGAAGGCGAGCGTGCAATGGTGGAGCTTGCAACCCATATTACGAAAGGCAAAAACGATTCAGCTATTGCAGCGATCCCGGGTATCGCGTACAAGCATAAAGGAAAAACAATAAGAAACGCTCCGAGGTTTATTAGTGATCTGGACCGAATCTCTTATCCAGCAAGGCATTTACTGCCGATGCACCTCTACGACAGACAGATCGAGTATTTGAGCGTTAGACCTGTTGACACCATGAACGTAATACGGGGTTGCCCATATAATTGTGCATATTGCGAGATTAAGGATTTATGGGGACAAACGTGCCGAGCCTTTAGTCCCTCTAGAGTTGTAGAAGAAATTGATCATCTAGTCAAAAACTATGGTTCAAAAGGAATCTATTTTGTAGGCGACAATTTCACGATTCAGAAAAAGAGAACAATGAAGATATGTGAACTGATAAGAGAGTCTAAACTAGATATCGAATGGGTTTGTGATACCAGAGTCGATCTCGTCTCTCGAGAACTACTAAAGGAGATGAAAGACGCTGGATGCAAGACTATATGGTTCGGAGTGGAATCAGGTTCTCCAAGCATTCTAAAAAAAATCAATAAGGGTATTACTCTTCAGCAAGCTGTCCACGCATTTAAGCTTTGTAGGGAAGAAGGAATACAGACAGCCAGTTCATTCATGTTGGGCATACCTGGAGAAACAGCCAAAGACATGAGAGCCACGCTTGAGTTTGCAAAGAAATTAGATCCCGACTGGTGTCGGTTTAACATCTTTGTAGCCTATCCTTCTAGTAGTCTATACGAGGAAATAATGCAGAAGGGTCTCTACGATCGCGTCGAAGATTTTGTGGTCTATGTGAAGACCGAAGATTTCAATTATGAATCGTTGCTAGAGGTTCAGAGGCGATTTCACCTAAAGTTCAATAGATCGCCAAAGAGGATACTTCGAAAAATCAGACGAGAAGGTTTTTTGGGCGTCTTGAGAAAGAGCCTTAGATCTGGACTTTCGTCGTTGACCTCATGATGCGCGCGCTTTGAGTTTTCCATTTTTTCACTAATACAGGTTCATATGTTTTCGGTGAGACTAAGTTCTCTCTTCTCCTGGACTCACGCGCAATGGGGTGTATAGTTTTGGTTGATGTAAGCTTTATGACAAGTCTATTAAGTAACATTTTTTGGGAAGTTTCTCTAACTGTTTAACGATTCTGGTGGTTGTCGCCAATCTGGTATGAGAAACAATGAGCAAAAAAGTCAAAATAGCGCTGGTCAATCCGCCGACATTGGAAGGGGTCTTTCGGCATCAGCTCTACCTACCCATTGGTTTAGCCTACCTAGCGGCGGTCCTTGAAGACAATGGACATGAGGTAACTGTGATAGATTGCCCAGCAATCGAGGCGGATCATGAAAAATTAAGAGCGGAGTTAGCTTCTTTCGAGCCGCTTATGGTTGGCGTCACCTCCATGACACCCACTATACAGTCGGCTCTTCTATCCGCACACGTTGCAAAAGAGGCATGCCCTGACGCAATGGTTGTTCTGGGAGGCCCCCACGCCACGTTTATGGATGAACAAGTCCTAAGCGACGAGCCGGCAGTAGACGTTGTGGTTAGAGGTGAAGGTGAACAAACCTTGCTAGAACTCGCACACGTATCCGATTCAAATGGTCTCCACGCGATTGATGGAATAACGTTCAAAAATAAAAGGCAGATCGTTCGCACTCCTAACAGACCCTTCATTCAAAAACTGGACGAATTACCACGTCCAGCATACAAGTACTTCCCTTTGGAGAAATACCGGCTTTTTGGTAGAGCGATACTTCCAATAATAACCAGCCGAGGGTGCCCTTTTCAATGTTCCTTTTGCGTGACATCCCGACTGTTCGGAAGAACATTTCGTGCGAGAAGCCCAAAAAATGTAGTGGATGAACTTGAGTGGTTGAGAGATGTACATGGAGCTGAGGCTTTCACCTTCTACGACGACACTTTGACGCTTGACAGAAAGAGAATTTATGAGATTTGTCAAGAAATCAAGAATAGAAAGATCGGGATTCCATGGGATTGCCAAACAAGGGTTGACCAGGTTTCCAAAGAGCTTTTGGTTAAAATGAGGGGGGCAAACTGTCAACAAGTTTTCTTCGGGGTTGAGTCAGGCTGCCAAAAAATGCTAGATGCCATGAACAAAAGGACTTCAATTGAGCAAAACGAAAAGGCGATCAAATGGGCAAAGGAAACGGGTCTATTTGTCGCGGTACCCGTGATTATTGGATATCCAGGCGAAACAATAGACATGCTAGAACAAACCCTTGATTTCATAAGAAAAACGGAGCCAGACGACGTATATCTATGTGTGGCCACACCCTACCCCGGCACTGAGCTTCGCACGCTCGTTGAGAACATGGGATGGAAAATCTCCACGGAATGGAGCCTCTATGACACACTAACCCAGGTCTTTGAAAATCCTCTTATACCCTCTGAAGAGATCAGAAAAATAAGAAGGAGGTTCTACAACAATTTCTACTCCCCATCATACATTCTCCGTCAAACGTTGAAAGGACTAAAAGGAAACTTTTACAGCAGAATAATGGCTCGAACCGCGCTTAACCACATTCTCTGGCGAGTTAAATCCAGAGGCCCACGCGCATCTTGAGACTTATTGCCCCTAAAAAATGCGCGCGCGCAATTGACACAGTCACTTCTCCAAATTTATTGTTTAGAAAAGAAACAAAAAAAGAAGGGGGTTGAAGTTTATCACCGTTTTCTGAGGGCCCAGAGGTTGACAATGCCTATGACGATGGCTACGACTACGGCTGCTATTATAGCTAGGTCTGTGGTGGTGTAGGCTGGTTCTTCCGCTGGTTCTTCCGGTGGTGGTGGCGCTGGACCCACTGACAGCCCGGTTGCTCCCCATGAGCTGCCGTAGGATTCGTCTCCGTTGAAGGTTGCCAAGATCGTGTAGAGGCCTTCGTCTGGTGGGATCCACTCGTGCCTGAAGCCGTTGACGTCGCTTGTGACGGTGCCTATGTCAACGTAGCTGCCATCTGCACCAAAGGCTTCCAGCTTCACCGGAACCCCAGTTGTTTCCATGGGACAGGGTTTCTGCATGTGCAAAAATTCCATCCACGCACTCATAGACTCCTTAGAGACGCATGGAGTGCCCGGCTGTCCCGGAGACTGATCCATGACTGTGCCCTCAATCAATACGGTGGATCCATTTGCTACAGTGGTCTGTGGGGCTGAGACTGTTGTGGCGGTTGGGCCCTTGCCGAAGGCGTATACCTGACCATCCAACGAGTTGAGCGCCGTAAGGATGCCGTCTGTAATGGCACCATGACGTAGCCATCCGGATATGCTCCATAGGAGATCGCCTGTTTCTGCGTCGAAGACCCATAGTTTGCCTCCTCTCCACGGAACTGCATCGGGTGAGTGGTCATCGTTGGTTATGTATATCTTTCCGTCGGCAATGGTGGGACCGGTATAACTGGGCCAGGTCCCATAGGGAGTTTCGTACCCTGCGCTTCCAAAGTAGGAATCCCACTCGAGTTTCCCGGTTGTAAGGTTCCAAGCGCGGACATAGCCGTCGTAGCCTAGTGTGTAGAGTTTGCCGTAGGCTATATGGTGCATGTAGGTGTAATATGCCCACCCACTCGTCGAGATGGGCTCAGTTACCCACAGCTCTTGCCCTGTTTTAATGTCGTAGCCATAGATTTGCAGGGTGGGACTGTCGTATCGGGTGTAGACTCCGTCTCCGATATTATTGCTGTAAAAAACGCGGCCTTGTACGTTTGTTCGGTTTTGGACCCACAACTCATCCCCTGTTGTTGCGTTATAAGCTACTTCTACACTGAAAGATGGATACGTAGTATAGTCGCTAGGCAGCCCAGCTTGCGGTGTCTCCTCGATGCTCTCCCAAGACGCGAGTATAACTCCCTCCTCAATGCTGGTCAAAATAATGTTTAGCGGCACCCCCACGTCTGGTATTGATACGTTCCATTGTATTCCTAGTTGCCCGAGTATATTCCCCATAAATGGGGGGGACAGAGCAGATGGGTTATACCTTTCAAGACCATAAACAGATGAAAAACTTAGAGCCCGTGTTGAGTTCCACAGAACCAACCTATTGCGCTTGGAGTCAAGGAAGTAGGATAGGAGTTCGCCGGACGGGCCGAATACTACTGCGTCCGATTGGAAGTCATGCATTGGTATGTCCCTAATGGTCACTATGTATCTTCCTGTGAATGCGTCGTACATTCTCCACGTCGACATGTTATTAACTGGCTCGCTGGCTTCCCATAAGTGTGCGATGACTCCGTGCTCGTTGGGGTTGTCGATGAGGTATAGTTGAGCAAACCTTATGTTGGTATTGTTCAGGAACCATATCTCTTCTCCGGTGTACAGGTCTAGGCAGCGAGTACCGAAGCCCATGTCGCCAAAGGGATCAATGCTGCCGGCGGCCCAGTCGCCCCAAGAAGTGGGGCCATGATCCGTGTAGATGATTCTTCCGTTAATGATTATTGGGGTATAGAACTGTTCGTATGATAGCCCAGTGTAGTAGGTTGCATCACCATATGGTCCTCCGGCTATGCCTCCGAAAATTATGGGCTTCTTCCACAGTATGTGGGCGCTGTTCGGCGCTGAGGTGTACGGAGCGAAAGCAGAGTCCCCACTAAAAAAGCGACTTATGCGATCGTATCTCCTCATCGGCCAGTTATCTGCAACTTGCCACCACTCCTTGTTCTCGCCGTATATTGGACGCTTCCAGTAGTCGGTGGGAAGCGGAACGTCTGGGTAAGGCTCTATCGGATCCTGCTGAACGGTTAGTTCCATTATTGCACTTGTGCTGGGTTTATACCAGCGCTGACGGTCAGGGGTAGTGGTGTTTATCCATTGTCCAGGAAAGCTAGCCTGGAAAATGTATGTTCCTTCCGTGGCGGGCTTGTAATAAAAGAATGCTCCTGACATTGCCCAGGCCTCAAACGGTCCTTTGGTTTCAGTGGTTTCATCAGGCTTGGTAATTTTCACTGTAAAGCCGGTAAAATGATCGCCCCCAAATAGACCTATGGCTGTGGGCGACACCTTATCAAGCTGAAAGGTAACAATCACGTCCTGGCCAACGCCCACAGGGTTCGGGGCAACCATAACGAAGCAGAAGGTATCGATTTCAATAACAGCGGCATCAGCGGATGGCAAACTCGCCATGAATGCAGCAATAGTTAACGCTAGAACTAAAGCAACAGTAGAACCCTTAGATTTACTTCTGAAGATTTTCATTATTTTTACTCCATAAATTCTTAGACCGATTTTGTTTCTGCCGCTTTTGTTTAAATGCTTTTCGTATGTAATACCTGTAAACAATTCACTCTTTGTTGTTGAGTAATGTCTCGATGCATGTATGCATGATGTTGAATTAGTTCAAATATGTCCTAAGCAAGATTCGATAGGGAAATGCGCGCGCGCAATTGACACAGTCACTTCTCCAAATTTATTGTTTAGAAAAGAAACAAAAAAAAGAAGGGGGTTGAAGTTTATTACCGTTTTCTGAGGGCCCAGAGGTTAACTATGCCTATGACGATGGCTACGACTACGGCTGCTATTATGGCTAGGTCTATGGCGGTGTAGGTGGGGATTTCTGCTTGTACTGCTGCTTGGACGTCTTCCGCGCCTAGAGGCGTTGGCGGCGCTGGGCCAACGCCTATGGCGGTTTCTGCGTATGAGGCCCAGTAGGCTTTGGATCCCTCGAACGTAGCTATAACAGTGTACTTGCCTTCAGTTTCTGGAGTCCACATGTGACTGAAAGTGCCGCTCACGTCGCTTGTGACTCTGCCGATGTGGGTCCATCCGCCGTTCGAATCAATGGCATCTAATGTCACTTCAACTCCAGTTGCGCCGTCTGGATGCGGAAAATTCTTGTATACGTATTTCATCCACTCGCTCATGTCTTCATCAGCTACAGCGGGAACTCCATTCGGAAAACGCGCCGCCACACTATGATCCTTCGTGCCAGCAGATACATCCATCACCGTGCCTTCAATCACTGCGCTGCTTCCGAGCGGTACAGCAGTCTGCGGTGCTGACACAGTGGTGGCGCTTGGTCCCTTACCTATGGCGTATATCCGTTGGTCGTATGTGTCCATAGTCGCTATTATGCTGTCTCCGATAACTGCACGTCCTCCCCAGAAGGTTTGACGGAACATACCATCTGCCCGCCATACTAACTCTCCGGTTTCTGCGTCGATGCAGACGAATGGTCCACCGCGCGGTTTGGGATCAATGGGAGAGTGCTCCGCATGGCCCATGTAGACTTTTCCGTCGGTAATGAATACTATACGTTGCCCCCAATAATTAGAGAACAAATATTCTTGGTAGGGGTCTTCTACAGGGTAGTCCCACAGTGTCTCTCCATTATTGAGGTCGTAGCAATACAATATCCCGCCAACACCAACCGAGTAGCACTTGTCATAAGCGTAGAGCCATTCGTGTTCCGCTTTTCCCCAGCCGTAAGCATCCAGGTAAATCTCCGAATCAGTTTCCCCTAGAAAATTCCCATTATCGAAGTCAAAGAAATAATGTTTTCTGAGTTCTTTACAAAACAGGCCGAAGAAGCCATCCTCACCATGTGAAGTCGAACCCGAGAAGAATATGACAAATTGGCCGTCTACCCACTCAGCTGGTGGCGTCCAAGTTTCGTTGAACAGCAACTCTCCTTCATGCCCAGGTTTCAAACTTAAGGCCCATGCCGTGAATTGGTCTCGCGTGGTAGACAGGTAATAACCGAGTACTCTGTCATCAGCAACTGCCACCATGCTTCCAGGCAAGCTTGGTATCGTCACGTTCCATAAATATCCGTGTGTACCATTCACCGTCCTACCCCAGGGTCTCCACATCCCAGTGGCAGCTCCCGTTGCTCCACCCAGCAACTCCGGTATAGCAGACGAGTCCCATAGAGCCATCCAGCCATTACTTGTATCAACAGTAGGTACCAATATCTCCCCATCTGGACCAAACATCCATATGCCTGCAAAGAGGCCCGTGAGGCCGGCGGGGGCGTTCTCAATAGTGTATAGCCAGTTTCCAGTAAAGGGGTCATAGGCGTTCCATGTAGAGCCTATGGTTTCCCACAGGTATGAGGAAACTCCATGCTGGTTAAATGAGTCGTAATAGTATGTTTGGCCAAAGGCTACCCGTATGTCGGGGTTATACCATATCTCCTCTCCAGTTCGCAGATCTACTGCATGAACTCCAGGACGCTCATAGAACGTGGGTCCGTAGAAATCACCATCATATGTAAAGCTACTGAATTCATTGTAGTAGATTATTCCGTTGATGATCACTGACGTCGGCCATTTTCCTTCGTATGCGTCTCCTATGTAGTAGCCGTGCTCACCCAAGAATCCTCCCGCCAATCCTCCCGTGTCAATTGGCTTTGCCCACAGTATGTGAGCGGTCTCTGGCGCGTCTTCGTTGTAAGAAGCGAATAAATTCGGCGGTGCCGCCAGCCAATTCCCTGAAACACGGTACCATTCTCTAAACTGCGAGTCTATTGGACGACTCCAGTATTCTGTTGGAAGTGGAACACCTGGATAATACTCTATTGGTTCTTCTTGGACAACAAGCTCAAGTACATCGCTGTCGCTGGCTTCAAAAATTGTACCTTCCAAAACAAGCACCCCTCGCTCCACGTCGAACCACGTAGTAGGAGCCGCCTGTTCAGGAAAGTGAGACTGCAGATAGTAGGTTCCCGTCTGGTCAGGCACGTAAACGTCGCCTGTTCCTCCTGTCGAATCCGTAGTGTATGGCCCCAAGGTTTCTGTGGTGTTGTCGGGTTTTGTGACTGTTATTGTCAGATTCTCCCAACCATAATCCTTTCCTGCTGTCGCTGTAAAATCTCCAACATGGAGCAACACTGTTTGGCCTTTGCCTACTGGGTTAGGTACAGCACCAATGAAAGCGTTGGTCGTTTGCCTAGGAGGCTGTGCGTTGACAGCTGGCAAAGCAGCAAAAAGAGCAGTAATTGTTAACCATAGAACTAAAGCAAGAGTAGAAATCTTAGATTTGTTTCTCAGAGTTCTCATTGTTTTCTCTCCTAATTTTTCATGCAAATACTTTTTCATATCGTTTCTACTTAAGTGTTTTTCCCCATGCAATACTCAGGTTCACATGCATGCATTAATTTGGATATTTGTGTAAACGAAAAAAGAGTTAGAGGAAGAACCACGAGCATGCATGCAATATCTCCTAACCAGCGTTGTGTTTGGGGCAGTGTTTTCATGTTCTTTGTTTTTTCAGTAATGTCAGACCTAAACCCAAGAGGGGGATAGCCCAAACATCAATTAACCAAACGGAATTCAGGGTATTAACAAGGTAGGAAAAAACCACGTAAATAACGTAGTGTAATCCAACCATCGCCAAAGCTAAACCGAACCACCTCATTACAGAACTCTTATGCTTCGCCAGAGAAAAAGCCCCCACAACAGCAAAAACCACCGCAAGCGACATGAAAATTACTGCGTTAAAGAAGCCTACAGCAACAAATTCACTGAGAAGAAAAGCGAATCCTCCATCCAAAGCCATGTCAAGCCATCTTAACACGGCATTCGCCCACAGAGTCGCAACATAACCAGAAAAAGCAAAGCCAACCCACGTCCACGATTGAAAACCATTTGGTTCTCTCTCATACTTGTACACCTTAAATGCCAAAACCGCCAGAAAAGGCACAGTGAAGAGGATTTGCAGAAAATATGCAATGCCCAGAGTGTAAGAGAATCCAAATTCTCCCGCTGCCACGAACAAGAAAATAAGGGAGGGAGTTAGCGAGGCATAATATAAACTCTCCAAAGAAATTGCAGCGGCTACCCACTTCTTTATCTCAAAAAAACCTTTGTTGCTCTTCCAAAACATAAACAAGCTCCCTAATCCTAAAATCACTCCGATAAAACGCGCAACCATTCCCACAGCCGCGACTGAATACATCCACCCTCCGACGACGGGCCGATAGTAATAGTCCCAAGAAACGAAAACAACATTGTAGAAACGTTCAAGACTGTCCGGCATCCAATGAATAATCCAAACCAACAATGAACACAGACTAATAAGAATCCAAACTTTTGTGGCACGGCGAACCGAAACCAAGTCTTCAGCTTCCTCGATTTTTTTGCAGAGGCAAGGCGTATGCACTTATTTAATAGTTCCGCCACAAGCATGTTCTTTCTCTTCTATTTACTTTTACATCTTCTATAGCACATCACAGAGCGCACGCAAGGGATGGTTTGCAGCAAAACGTGTGACTGCGTGTATCTGAAAAAAATGGAGGGGGAAGTGAAGGTTTATCTTTCTGTTTTTCTGATGGCGTAGCTGTTGTAGAGTCCGATGAGTATTGCTATGATCACCGCCGTTATGACGACGAGATCGATAATTGTGTACTCTGGATATGTTGGATATGTTGGGAAGTCGGGCGTTCCATATTCTGGAAACTCTGGAGGTGGTGGAGGAGCGGTTATTACTTGGATTGTGGTTTCACTGGTTGACCATTCATGGCTGTTGTCTCCTTCAAAGCGCGCCATTATGTTGTATACACCTTCATCTGGTGGCGTCCATTCATAGCTGAAGTCTCCGTTGGAGTCTGTGGTTATTGTTGCAAGGTCAATCCAATTCTCATCCGTTTGATAGATCAGTTTTAGTTGGACTCCAGTGACTGCCTCCCCTAAGTGTGCTGGGGATTCATCAGTGACAGTTCCAAAGATGATGGTGCTAGACCCTTCTTCTATTGTTGATCTTGTGACTGACATTTTGGTTGCGGTTGGTCCTTTGCCGAAACAGTAGAAGTTTGCAGTCCCTTGTCCTTCATATTTGGAGAAGATGTAGTGGGAGCCGACGTATGCTCTGCCGTCTGCGATTGCTGGACCCGCACAGACATCGCCTCCAACCTCATATTTCCAAATCTCTTCGCCAGTTGAAGCGTTCCAACAGTAGAAGTAGCCGTCATGTCCTCCCAAGTAGACTTTGTTGTCGGCAATGGCTGGTGCAGCGTGCCATACACCCCAGTAGCCTAAGAATGGGTGCGGAGCTTGGGCCGCAGTGTTGTCGATCTCCCATGCTACAGCTCCTGTATCTGCATCGAAAACACGGAACCAACCGTCATATGATCCTGCGTACACTTTGTCATAAGCTACGGTGACACTCCAGCAGACGCCAAGAGAAAAGGAGTATTTCCATATTTCTTGGCCAGTATCCGCGTTCCAGCAGTAGAGATCACCATTATTGTTGCCATAGTAGACCTTTCCATCGTGTATTGTGGGAGTGTACTGGGTAATATCACCAGTGCTTACGGTCCATATCCAGTCGCCTGTCGTGGCGTTGAGGCAGAACACGTCGCCCGAGCCTCTGCCTATGCCGATTACTTTGCCTTCACCGACTGCAGGTGAGCCAATGAGGCCACTATACTGTGGATCAATGGTGAAGTTTCCGTTGGAAAAAGTCTCCCATTTAAGAACTGGATGGTACGCTGTCGTGTAGCTGGCTTCAACACACCAGACTGAGTTCATTGAAAACCCGTATATTCTTCCGCCAGAAACAGCAACGCTGTGGACTCCTCCTAGGGGGCGGCCGAAGTCGTATTGCCACATGACATCGCCTGCTGCTTCGTTGAGGCAATACAATGACGTTCCTGTAGGGAAGTAGATCTTGCCTCCGTCGACTACTGGGGCGGCTTGAAAGCCTGAACCCATCGGAAGTCCTTCTGGCCTCCACGCCCATAGTTGTTCGCCTGTATTTGCGTCTAGAGCATACATGTGATCGTAGGGTAGTGGTACTTGAGCTGCTAAGAACACTTTTCCATTCGCAATTGTTGGGAAGGATATGTAGTAGTCTTTGCCGTCGCCACCGAATTTCCATAAGGTGTGATTAGTGACAGGAGCGGGACTTTCGGTGAAGCCTGTCCTCTGTGCGTCATGTGCCTGTTGGGGCCACGGATACTCGGTTACACCTGTCTCATAACTGAAAGCGTTTTCTTTTGTCTGGGGAACCTGCAGTGAAATCCTGGAATAGACAGAACCAGAGGCAGTAGAAACCACTGTACAAATGTTGATAGCTAGTGCACAGATAAACACAATTGTAATTGCACGTACACCAATCTTTGTTGCAATCAATTCTTATCCCTCATTTTGGTTGGAACCAACCTATAGGCGAGTACAAAATATATCATTTTTCACGAAGCGGTAGCTAACTATGCGCGCCTCTTTTTAGCGAAGAAGAATGTTGTAACTAACACCGCAGCTACTACTACCCCAAGCGTTGCTAGGAGGGGGTACGGGAGAGAGGCTGATTCTCTTGCGATGGACCATATTCTCAAATCAGGATCGCA
>CAYGBE010000066.1:0-10546 GCA_964348065.1 uncultured archaeon | reverse complement strand
ACTGGTCTCTACATGTATTGCCGATTTTTAAAGCCTCCCAAGGCCAGCGTCCACGTACCCTACAACTTGCTCACGTACCTAGCCAAGGTGGCTCCAAAAGGCTCTGAAACAGAGTTTGTAATAGAGAAGCTCAAAGACTACGGGTACGTGAAGGAAGAGGTACCTGACGACCTAAAGAAACGAATCGAGTATGCCCTCAACTGGACGCAAGACTTCATGGAAATAAAGGAGAAGACCGTAAAGCTGAGCGATAAAGAAATCAGCGCGGTGAGAGAACTTATCCGAATCCTCCAAACCAAACCAAACGAGGAACAAATACAAGGCGCCATCTTCAGTATCGCAAGGAAACACGCTGTCAAGCCAGCAAAATTCTTCAAAACTCTGTACACCATCCTCCTAGGAGCGCCTGAAGGCCCGAGGCTAGGCCCGTACATCCTAGCCATGGAACAAGAAAACGTAATCGACGCCTTAAAAAGAGCGATAAAGAAAAAGTAATTACCCAAGTTGATTATGGAAAACTCTTTTACTCTAAGTTATGGTTGTTATTTTGGGCCCGTGGTCTAGTCAGGATTAGGACGCTGGCCTTATTACTAGTAGATTGTTTCTTGGTTTTGGTCTTTGACATTCCTTCCTATCTCCTCACTTTAGAGCAAATATAGAATAGGTCTGTTTCAGCTTATAAGGACCCTGTTTGTAGTTTGAATATTGTAGTAATAAACATCTAGCTAATTCTACATGCATTTAACTGGTTTTTGATTGTTTGTTCAAAGAATAGACATCAGCTAGAAATAAAAAAGAAGGGGAATGGCTGTTAGCCTTCTTCTCCGAAGTGTCCTGCTAGTATGATAGCATCGTAAATATCTACTATTTCGTCGAGGTTTATGTCTCCTGGGATTCCAGTTGCGATTTCTCCATGCATGCATGTCTTTCTGTCTCTGACTTTGATTTTAGTAGTTCCATCTTCTAATGGATACATTCTCACATCAAAGGGGTGTCTTCTTGCGGATTCTTTCCTGCGTTCTTTTCCCACTAAATATCGTATATCATCCTCACTCAATTTCGATACGTCTAGATGTTTACCCCATTTCTTTCTACCAAGCAAGGCATGGTGTTTAGTGCATAATGTGAAAAGTTCTCCTTTGTGCACTCTAACCCATTGAGCATAATCATCACATCCCATATAGTCACAAGTCCATACCATTTTGGTTATCCTACCATGTCCTCTTCTTCTCTATTCCCCATAACGATTGTTTCTTCTGTATTTCTTCCATCTGTTAATGCATGCATGTAATGGTAGGCTCTTCAGAGCAAGAGTTATTAGTCTTTGTGAATCACTTTGTAAATGGAGGGGAAAGGAGGAATTGGAGAGAAAGATTTCGGGATGTGTAATGATTACCAGCCTGCTTCTTTTCGGAGTGCTGGCATCAAGTTTCACGGCGCATGGCGTCAGCCTAACGAGGATTTATATCGACCCTCCATTAATAGAGGACCTGAATCTTGTTTCTGGAAAAACGTTCAGTATTACCGTGCACATAGCGAATGTTTCCGACCTGTCCAGTTATGATTTCAACATGAGTTACAACACTGTTGTATTGACTTGGATAAGCGTGTTCGTGGGTCCACTAGGCAACATGCCCAGCACAATATGGGAAATAGATGATGAAAAAGGAAATGTGTGGATCAATGTCACATACGGTACACCACTTACCACTAATTCTCCAGAAAGCTTGGCCTCTCTTAATTTTTCGGTTCAAGACAGAGGTAGCAGTGTCTTTGACCTTTACTACACCAATCTCCTCGACTCATTGGGACAACCAATTCCCCATGAAGTGAGTAACGGCTACTTTACCAATGGCAGCGCATACGATCTGAACAAAGATGGGAATGTTGACATCCTTGATGTGCTTATTGTGGCAGGTGCCTTCGGAAAGAAAGAAGGAGACTTAGGATGGGACCCAAGAGCAGATATGAATGGCGATGGCGAAGTTGACATATTTGATAGTATCTTGATTGCCGGGCACTTTGGAGAAATCTAGTGGTGCGTGAGTGGATTTAGGCGAAGTGTGATAGAATCTATCGAAGTAGATGCCTTGATGAGAGCAAATATGTTTCCACATGCATGCTTGAACGTAGAGAAATCCTCTTTCTAAATCAATGTCCCTCAAAGAAATCCTAGACAATTCGTGAGGCATAATTCCAGTTTCTGAAAGAATCTTGAGAATTGCCGCATACCTAGGAGAAGCAGAAGCTATTAGCTTTTTGATTTGCTCAGTAGTTGGGATTTTAGGGAGTTTTCGTTCATGTCCATAGCATGCATGCATAGTATGGCTTTACCCGTTGTATCCCATTAACCACCGCATAGTAATTGTAAGATTTCACTAGATTCGTTTTCTGGCTATTCGCACAGTTTTTCTTAGCTATGTATTCTTTAACTGATTCTGGATTGTCTAGGTTTGAGGGCTTTGCCAGATGTTTCAGATTGAAACTTATGTTTCTTAGTGTTCCTTCAGCTAATCCTCGGTTCCTAAGCTTTATTAGTGTAGTCACTATTTTGCCTTTAATTGATTCGAAACACCGTAATCCAGTATTTTGGGCCCGTGGTCTAGTCAGGATTAGGACGCTGGCCTGCGGAGCCGGAGATCCGGGGTTCAAATCCCCGCGGGCCCGCCAATGTTGCGGAAGAGACATTCTTCCGCGTATTAATACATGCGCGCGCAAAAAAGAGGGCGTACGTGCGACTTTAGGCGACGCTGCCTGTCGACTCTTTCAAAGATTCTGATTCTTTCTTTAGCGTAGCTACCTCTTTTTCCAGAGCTCTGATTTCTTTCGCCATAACCCGGGTCTGCTCCTCCCCCACCTTCTTAAGTTTCTTTATTTCCTCCTGAAGATTTGCCTTCTCACTTCTCAGCTTCTTAATTTGTTCCTGAAAATAGCTGAACGTTTGTGTAACTGTATTCATGCATGATGCACATGCAAGCGTATCTTTTTCTTTTGCTGCTCTTGAAATTTCAATACCAGACATCGCCCGATCACAAATCCTACATTTCGCATTTTCAGAGTAAAATGTTTTCTGCGGAAAAGAAACGTCCACACGTAAACAAGAAAAAAAATTAGGCTAACACTTTCAGGTTAGCCCGGTCGTAGATTTCTTTCAACTTTTTCGCCCATGAAGATTCCTGTGCGCGCAAATCTCTAATGCAACTTGAAAACATATTGGTGATTCAAAAGGGAAGTGACAAAATGAGGGTTTTTGTGGTAGAAACGTATTTGGTAGCACCAGAGAAACGAGGGAAGTTCAGGCAATTGATGCAAAGATTACTCCAATACAAAAAAGAGAATCTCAAGTTGTTTGAAGAGGTGAGGTCATGGAAACTTTTCGCTCAGATGTTTGGCGGCATAGCTGGTGCATACATTGAAATGTGGGAGTTTGACAGCATGGCGAGCATTGAAAAATGCTGGAAACGAGAGGATAAAGACGAAAGATTCATGAAAATCCATCAAGAGTTTTTGCAACTAATAGACCCCACTACATTCTCAATGAAAATATGGAAATCTATAATGTAAGGCAAAGGTTTAACAAAAGAACCGGCACACGAGTATGAAGAAAAACTAGTTTGAACGCACGCGCTAGCATTGACCAAGTTCTCAATCAGTTTTGGTGTGCTCATAGAATCTCTTTCTCTGGTAGCATGTTTGAGTTTGTCTCCAAGTTTTCCTCGTTTATTAGTAACTTCGCCTCAAAAAATGACCTAGCTGATGTGAATCCTTTCCACATGACCTTTGATGCGCTTTTTCTAACCATTGAGAGCCTGCTTTTTTGGTGCACCGCGTTTTTGAAGCCTGGGTTTTCTTTGTCGTCCCCTATATTCGACCCTGCATCTATCCCCTATCGTAAACAATCAGATTTTCCACTATTTTCTTTCTGGAGAGCCAAAAAAAGAAGGGGAGATTGTACGTTTTTCTATTTTTTCTTTGCCATCGCGATGAATTTGTCTATTGGTATGGCCGGCA
This sequence comes from uncultured archaeon, assembly GCA_964348065.1. Lineage (GTDB taxonomy): Archaea > Aenigmatarchaeota > Aenigmatarchaeia > Aenigmatarchaeales > Aenigmatarchaeaceae > CS1-C013. Next base: position 6,535 of record CAYGBE010000066.1, on the reverse strand, counting down.
GACTCATTATCTGCACGGTTCCACGGGCTCCGAGCTCCACTGAGACGCGAGAAATTGTTTCATTGTCAGGTGCTTCGACAACGTTTACGAAGTCGTAGGGTCCTAGCACTGCATATTGGGAGACAACCTTTGCGCCGAAAGCCTCTATTTCCTTGTTTACCTCCTTAATCCTCTCCGGCTTGCCCTTGATTGTCTTCCGTCCCTCAGCTGTAAGGGTCGAAAGAAGGATGTAGGTAGGCATACTTTTATCACCAAGATTTCTTTCCACGCTCTTGCAATTTGAGTCTTTTGGCAAAGATTATCTTTTCCCGAAACTAAATATTGAAAAAATAAGATATTGGGAACTGTTGAAAGCTTCGATGCGCTCCGCCGCCTCTCCAAAACCTTCGACGCGGGAAATGCGGGCTATTCATACAGGTAGCTATCCGGTTTACAACGACTTTAAAAACTAGGCGACATGAAGGGATGAACCATAGCGTAGGCGGATGGGCAAGGGACATGCATGCATGCAAGCTTAGTTCCAGTTCTTCAGGCTTTGGAAAGCGAACTTGCGCGTTTGCACCAAGGAGCGCGCCCAACCATGTGCAACCCATTACAGCTTCCGCCGAAACAACCGCCACCTAGCTACAAAGAGCACCAAAAATGTTCGCGCCATACGCCATTGTCTTGATATGAGCGAAAATTTTATGAGAAAAAACTTATTAGCGATTGTGCCGCTAGATTGAATGGATAATGAAAGGTGTTGAAAAATCCAAAAGGAGAAAGGAGTGAAATGAATCGAAAAAGAGCTTCTGATATATTTGTTCTTTCGACGATTTTGGTGGTTCTTTTGTTTGCTTCGTGTGAACTTCATCCACCGGTGTCTGCCCAGACGTCGGAAACAACTTACGTGGTGGTTGGAGGTACTATAACTTCCAGTACCCAACTAGGCATGTTTCCAAAGTCAATTTGGACAGTCCCATTCGCCAGCCGGCCGCCGTACTTGCGCCCTAATTCTATGAGTAATAACATAACCTTCAGCGCCCCGGATCCTACAGATGGGATCGTGGCCTTGACAGTTCCGGCTGCGAGCTACGTTGGACTAGAACATGTGTTTTACGATCCTACCTCAAGTTTATGGTATAATGTGAGTGTAACGCTGACAGCAGATGGTTATGGCTGGCTTTTCACGGGAACCGGCACAGACCCAATTGTCGTTGATGTAGACTGCCATACCTTCAGCAATAATACAGGCGTGTATTGGCGCGCGCCTTCCCCAATGGTTGGTCAACAGGCGGCACTTCCCGGCGAGTTTCCATCTCTAGGCCCTGACAGCATTCCAGGGACGGGTGATGACGGGTTTGGAGACGGCACGACGGATCCCCCGGGATCTTCCATAATATTCCTACCCACCACACTGACCACAGACTACTGGACCGGAATTGATTGGGCGCCTTTATTTTCCTCACCTTGGCCCCAAATACTAACAACAGGAGTGACCTATACCATCGTGGATGAGCCGGAAAGCGAACTTAACGGCATCGACGCTACCGGAGAGGGCCAGCCTTGGGAGTTCCTTGCGGGGTTAGATCACGAAGGGCAGATTGTCGGCTGGGGGGATCCGATGTGTAATGCCTACGTACATACTGCTTGTTGTTGGGCTATACTCGAGACAGACACACCTCTAGGACTTCTAGATGTCATCTTTAAAACCGTTCTAAAATATGTCAGGCAGGATCTCGTAATTGCGGACGTAAACTGTGACGAGATTGTCGACATCTACGACGCAATCATCTTGGCAAATTCCTTCGGGGCATTTGATGAAGACTGGGATATCCCATATGCTGACCCGGCATACAATGCAGGTGTAGACATAAAACCCGACGGCATCATAGACATCTACGACGCCATAATACTTGCAGGAACCTTCGGAGAAGAGATATCTCCATAACGACTCGAAGCTTCCTTCAGCGTCTCTAACGATCAATTTCCCTTTTTCTATCGTTTCACGGTCAGCATAGATGAACAACTTTATTGCATGCATGCATGTATTCTCAGCAGACATTAAACAACAAAAGGATAGCGACATTTTCCTGAGCAACAAAGACTATCCAACTGCTTCATAGTGTTTCTGCTTTTGTGATGAACACAAGATCCAGGCGTTTGAGATACACTATTCCTCGTCTTTCCAAACAAAACAACTATGCTAATCTCTTCAACGGCTAGAAGAGCATGTCACGTGATCTATGAGAGTGAAAATAGGAAAAAAAATATAAGCTTAATAGAAAGAAACAGAATCAGAATTGTCGGTAATAAAACGAAAGTCTAGCATGGCGCTCGTTGCTGGAGTAATTTTTGTACTATTTTTTATACCCGTTTGGTATGCGATGCTTGTGCCTTCCGTTGTAGCGTCAGAATTGGAGAAAATAGAGATTATAACCAGTTATGAGGGCACTTTTGGAAAAGCAGGGTACATAGGTACTTATACTGTAATAAACAAAAGTGGTGTGTGGGAAATCCCGATGTGTATCATAGCGCATGTATGCGCTATTGAGGTAAAGGGAGATAACGTCGTTCTAAGATTTGATGTGAACATTGTTAGAAACGACACCGGTGAGACACTGCCTCCACCATTCTCCACAAACTCAACATACGTATTCGATAAGTTCACACTAGAGAACGTAAAGGACTGTCCTGATGCTAACAAACCTAGAGAGGGATACGACCCCTTGTATCCATCACATCTCGAAGCTGGTGAAGACATCCCTGACGTTTGGCTCGACACTTTGAACGAAACAGCTACCTTGCGGTTTGAGGGAAGCGTTGTAGAAGAAGACGTTACTCTGTACAAGTACTTCGTAAACAAAACCATAAACAAAACGCTTTGGATCGAAGATCTGAAACTATTCCGAAACTGTACTCTCACTTCAACAAAAACAGTCCTAGTCGAACCCCTCTCAGGAATACTTGCTTATTCTGAAAACGAAACATTCGATTGGTTTTATACCCATGACTCCACAAGAATTCCATTAGTTTATTTCACATATGAGTCTACAGCCGAAGCGAAAGCTGACGGAATAGCAACCGCTAAGGAAGCTCACGACGGTTTACAACTCCTAGAATTGTACATCCCAATCTTTTTGGGCGTAGTCGCAATCATGCTGACAACAGCTCTGGCCTTTAATGTAAGAAGGCTCAAAAGAAAAGGGGCACCTAAATCAAAAACATGATCTTTGAGCCTCAAGACCTTTCTCGTACAATCTTCTAACCTACTGTGCGCGCGCTACTCTCTGAAATGAATGCATGCAATACAAATCACCCAAACGCACGTAACACCAAAAGTTCTCATAAGAACATCGCCTTTCGGTGTGAGATCAACAAATACCGCAGCAAGTCTATCAGCCATGGTCCTTCGAAACAAATCCAAAGAGGCAGAACTCGGGCCTATTTTAATCCCTATTGCACACTTGTTCCCTATCTCTCTCAAATCCAGAACAAAAACTCCAATACAAGGCGAGCGCCAGATTCATTATAGTGCGAATTGGTTTTTGGTCAAAAAAGCAAAAATAGTGGTATTGACACCACTATGTTTCCGTGAAGTGATTAAGATGTTTGGATACATGGGAAAAATTCTAAGAGTTGACTTGTCGAAATCAAAGATAACTGAAGAATTTCCTGATGAGAATACTTTGAAGATGTTTTTGGGTGGAAGTGGACTAGCAACCAAATATCTCTTTGATGAAGTTAAAAAGGGAATAGATCCACTGGGTCCAGAAAACAAGCTAATATTCATGACGGGCCCTCTAACGGGGACGCCGTCTCCGAGTACTGGAAGATACATAGTAGTCGCCAAATCTCCCCTCACTGGTTTCTGGGGGCAGGCAAACTCAGCTGGTTTTTGGGGAACGAATTTTAAAAGGTCGGGTTTTGACGGAGTAATATTCGAAGGCATCTCGCCGAAACCAGTTTACCTTGTTACCGATGAGGGGAAGGCCGAGCTTAAAGATGCAGAGCACCTATGGGGTAAGAATACTTCAGAAACTACAAGATTGATTAGAGAGGAACATGGAGAGAGGTTCCGTGTCGCTTGTATAGGCATTGCTGGAGAGAATCTAGTCAAATACGCTGCTGTCATAAATGACGCTGATCACCCAAACTGGGGTCGAGCGGCTGGAAGATGCGGTATGGGGACTGTAATGGGTTCGAAGCGCTTGAAAGCTATTGCTTCAAGAGGGGAAAAGAAGATCGAAGTGGCAGATGAAGATGTTTTCAGGGAAGAGGCAAAGAAGAGATACAACTGGGTTAATGAGGGCTTTTTGAAAATGAGCCTTGAAGTATATGGAACATCTCTTATGCTTGATATGGTAAACCAGCGCGGTGGATTTCCCACCAGAAACTGGCAAACTGGCGTCTTTCCAGGAGCAGACGAAATAAACGGAACTGCAATTAATGAAAAGATTCTTACAGAAACAAAACCTTGCTTTGCATGCCCAATTGCTTGCGGAAGAATAAGCGAAATTAAAACAGGACCATATGCAAGCAAAGGAGAAGGGCCAGAATACGAATCTCTTGGAGCTTTGGGTAGCATGTGTGGAATCGACAATCTAGAAGCGATTACACTCGCGCATTTTCTAAGCAATGAATATGGTCTCGACGTGATTTCTACTGGAGGCACAATTGCTTTTGCAATGGAATGCTATGAGAAAGGAGTATTGACCAAAAAAGACACCGACGGATTAGAGCTTAAATTTGGCGATCCCGACGCCATGATAAAACTTGTGCACAAAATAGCCAAAAGGGACGGCATTGGAAATCTGCTGGCTGAAGGAACAAAGATTGTTTCAGAAAAACTGAATAAAGGAACCGAAAGATTTGCCATGCATGTTAAAGGTTTAGAACTGCCAGCTTATGACCCTAGAGCTGCCAAGATATGTGGGCTAGCATATGCTTCTTCAAATCGAGGAGGTTGCCATATCACATCCTGGATAGAAGGCCCGACTTTCATTGCAATGCCTTTTCTCATCACTGAAGAAAGCGATGTTGGAGATATACTTCAGGAGATTCCGGAGACATCTAAGATTGTCAAGGATCTGGAAGATGCGTTTGCCGTTTTTGATGCGGTTGGAGGATGCAAGTTTATGGGGATAGTCTTGACGGCTGAGGACTGGGCAACTTTGATATCGACTCTTACAGGTTGGAATTTCACTGAAAGCGACTTTAGAAAAACCGGTGAGAGAATCTACAATCTTGAAAGAGTTTTTAACATAAGAGAGGGACTAACCAGAGCCGATGACACCCTTCCAAAGCGCTTATTGGAGGAACCATTGCCCGAAGGCCCAGCCAAAGGACAGGTAGTAAACCTGGAACCACTCTTGAACGCCTATTATGAATATCGAGGATGGGACAAGGACGGTAAACCAAGTCCTGAGAAGCTTGAAGAACTCGGGTTAGATTGGCTGATCAAGGAGATTCACTAGCGAAAAAATTTAAACTCTAATGCCTCATTTTGACTCTTTAGTGTATGTTAGGTGAGAGACTTGGCTGAGAAAATGACCTACGCTGACAAGCCTTGGGTGAAAAGCTATTTCGTGGGACCTTTCAAACTCGAAAAGACCATGGAGCCGTACCCCAAAATATCTGTTTACAAGTTTTTGGAGGATTCTGCAACCAGTTATCCTGAGCAAATTGCTTTCGTCTATTTAGACAAGGAAATGACTTACCCAGAATTGAAGCTCCATGTGGATAAACTGGCAACTGCCCTAGCAGATTTGGGTGTGAAGAAAGGAGACAAAGTTGCAACAATTCTCCCAAATTGTCCGCAGTTCATCATAAGCGATTATGCAATAATGCGATTAGGAGCAGTACATGTTCCTATCAGTATATTGCACAAGGCTCCCGACCTACTGTACGAGTTAGGCGAATCTGGAGCCGAAACAGTGATCTGTTCCTACAGACGTCTTGAGCGCGTTAATTCAATAAAAGATAAAACGAAACTGAAGAACATAATTTTTACACCTGTACCCATATGGCCTGATTATTCCCTGCCTGAAATAGAAGAAGTGCCCGGTGTTCATCGACTAGAAGACCTAATAGAGAAATACAAGCCTAACCCTCCAAAAGTTGAAATAAAACCCACAGAAGACTTGGCGCTACTGCCTTTCACCGGAGGCACAACCGGAGTCCCCAAAGGCACAATGTTAACTCATTACAACATAACCTCTAACGTGATTCAGACATTACATTGGATGATGAAACCTTTAGCAGCGGGAGTCAAAGGAAAAGCCTCTGCGCTGATATGTGTTCCTGTTTTTCATCAATTTGGACATTGGGCTATACACGCTGGCATTTCTTGGGGTCTTCGCGGGTTTTTGGTGGATCCAAGAGATATTGATAGAATCGTAGAAATAATAAGAAAATATCGTCCTTTCATTGTTCTCGGTGTTCCCACCCATTTTATGCTACTTCTTCCCAAAGACCTCCCAAGAATGCCCATTTTCCTATACTCTGCTGCAGCCGCTCTTCCCCCGGACGTTGCTGAAAAAATTGAGAAGAAAAT
>CAYGBE010000065.1:0-5581 GCA_964348065.1 uncultured archaeon | reverse complement strand
TGCAACCGTTGCTTTTTTGCCAGTAGCATTGCGTTGCCCGCGCCACGCAGCTTAAAAGACCCGATGGGTTGCAGGTTCTCCAGCTTCAGAAAAATTTCCGCAGGTGAGTCATTGGCGTCTAGGGGAACAAGGGGGGTGCGAAAAACTGTATCAGTAAGGCGTCCTTGGGCCTCGCGAATTGCGCCTAGTGAGATGGGCTCGAGAGCTTTCATTCTTACACCTCCGAGAGCAATCTACCTAGCACGACGAGATCAGCCTAGCCAGACCTCGGTTCACTACTGTTGAATGATTTATGCGAAAGGCAGGATATGGAGATAGATGCTCAGGTCTGACCAGGAATAGCAATACCGACATGATTATTCCGCTTTCAAGTGTGAAATATCTCTTCCGGCGTATTGGACGCTAGGTGGATAACCCCCCCCGCGATCCCGATTCTAACCCCCTGGAAATATGATGTCAATGAGAAATCGGGCATGTTGGCGATTCGGAGATTAGTCCTAGGCGCTCAGTTTTCCGTGGTCACGATGACAGTTGATTTGCGTCGGAATTAAACGGGTTCGGGGATCGGCGAGAACCTGCGATATCATCTTGTATTCAACGGAATTTATGGGCCAGAAAGCAGTTCCGAAAGAGTTCGTCCCCATGATTAAGCGGGATCATCAGAAAGCCTTTCCGCGCAATCAACTAAATCATTTTCCAGCGACCTAAATCCAAGAATCAACTGAAAACCTATTCGGCTACAGGCGTGCTTGACATCGTCTAGGATTTGTTTTAATTGATCTTTCGGCTTTGCCTAAGGTCGGATCTATGCGATGGTTCGCAAGGCAGCGCCGTTCGAAGGGGGATTCCAAGAGGGAGACCCTCTGTTCTGGCTCTTGTTCTCTTGAACCCTTGTTGTTTCCCGCGTGCTTGTCATGATGTCGATCTCAATCTTAGGAGACCAGTATGAATGATAAATGCTATACAAAGAAACAGCTTCTTGATGAGCTGAAAACGCTCCGTGACCGTGTGGCTGAGTTAGAACAGCTGGAATCCGACCGCAAGCGATCGGAGGAGGCGCTACGAGAGAGTCAAGAACGATATGCACTGACCACGAGTGCAGGCCAGGTGGGGATATGGGACTGGAAGCTTGAAACCAACGAAATCTATCTCGATCCCAACCTCAAAGCCATGCTCGGTTATGAGGATCACGAAATCCGGAATCACTTCGATGATTGGGGTAGGTTCGTTCATCCCGATGACGTGGAACAGGTGATGGCAAAAGCAAATGCGCATCTTAAAGGGTTAACACCCCAATACGAAGTTACGCACCGGATGCTACACAAAGACGGAAGTATTCGGTGGTTTCTCGCACGTGGAAACGCGATCCGGGACGCAAACGGAAAGCCGTATCGTGTATTGGGAACGGATAGCGACGTCACCGAGCGCAAGCGGACCGAGGAGGAATTGAAAAAGCACCGCGAGCATCTTGAGGAGTTGGTAGAGGAGCGCACCGCGGAACTTCGTACAGCCAATGAGCAACTTGCACAGGAGATAGCCGAGCGTAAGCAAGCCGGGGGGGCGTTGCGGGAGAGTGAGGAGCGGTTTCGATATATAGCAGACGTATCCCCTTTTCCAATCTCCATTATTGACTCAGACGGGCGATACATCTATCTGAACCGGAGATTCATAGAGGTAGTTGGCTACACCCTGGAGGATATTCCCAGCGGCAAACAATGGTTTGAGAAAGCCTACCCAGACGCTGAGAACCGCAAAAGAGCCATATCCTTCTGGCTATCTGACTTGGAGAGATCTGGAAAATACGAAGTCAGACCTCGGGAATTCAGAGTGACGTGCAAGGATGGAACACTCAGAGACATTGTATTCAGACCCGTGACGATGGAGGGTGGAAAACAATTCATCACTTATGAAGACATCACCGAGAGAAAACATGCAGAGAAGCAGTTACGGGAGAGTGAAGCGAAGTACCGGGAGCTTGTCCAGAATGCTAACAGCATTATTCTACGATTTGATATTCAGGGTCGCATCAGTTTTTTCAATGAGTTTGCTCAGAGCTTTTTCGGCTACTCAGAGGATGAAATACTTGGTCAGAACGTAGTAGGCACAATCGTGCCGATGACAGATGCGTCCGGCCAAGACCTTGCGGCAATGATCAGAGACCTGTTGCAGCACCCCGAGCAGTACATCAACAATGAGAACGAAAACATCCGTCAGAATGGTGAACGCGTTTGGGTTGCATGGACGAACAAAGCCGTTCTTGACGAGAATGGAGGGATCGCCGAAATCCTTTCCATTGGAAACGATATCACCACGCGCAGGCGAGCCGAGGAGGCGTTACGGCAAAGTGAGGAGCGCTATCGAACATTATTTGAGCAGGCGAACGATGCGATCTTCTTAGCACACGAAGACGACAGAATTATTGATGTAAATCGTCGGGCTTGTGAATTGTTGGGTTACACACGCGAAGAGCTTTTGAAGATGAAAGTGCCGGACGTGCAGGCTCCAGAAGTTCGCGGGCAAGCTGGGAGTGTTATTAAGGAGGAATTGGCAAAGTATGGAGGCCGTGTATTCGAGGGCCTAGATATTCATCGGGATGGCACACGCATCGCAGTGGAGGTTAGCACAAGGCGGTTGATGAGAGGCGGGTTGGTTTTGTCAATAGTTCGCGACATCACCGAGCGCAAGCGCCTGGAAGAGCAGCTTCTCTGGTCCCAGAAGATGGAGACTGTAGGTCGGCTGGCTGGCGGTGTGGCTCACGAATTCAACAACCTGCTGGCGATTATCCAGGGCAATACCGAGCTGGCAATGATGGAGCCATACCCCGGCGATCGTATCAAGAACGATCTCCAAGAGATTCTGAAAGCATCCAACCGGGGCGCCAAACTTACCCAGCAGCTTTTGGCCTTCTCCCGTCGCCAGATAATGGAGCCCAAAGTGGTCAACCTCAACGAGGTCCTCGCCGACACGGACAAGATGCTTAGTCGTCTGATCGGGGAAGACATCGAGTTCGTTACACTGCGCGCAGATGGCCTTGGACAGGTCAAGATAGATCCTAACCAGGCCGAGCAGGTCCTTGTTAACCTGGTTATCAACGCCCGGGACGCCATGCCCGATGGCGGGAAACTCACCATCGAGACAGCCAACGTTACTCTTGATAATGAATATGCACGTCAACATCCCGGTGCGTGTCCGGGGGAGTATGTCATGCTGGCGGTCGGTGATACGGGAGTCGGGATAACCGAGGAGGTTAGAGCGCATCTTTTCGAGCCTTTTTTCACCACCAAGACAGGAGGCAAGGGGACTGGGCTTGGGCTTGCGATGTGCTATGGGATCGTCAAGCAGAGCGCGGGATACATTTGGGCCAATAGTGAACCCGGCAAGGGAACAACGTTCAAGATCTACTTACCTAGGGTAGAGGAGGAAGCCGGGGCTCTTCCTAAGCACGACGAGGAGGGCTACCTGCCGCGGGGGACAGAGGTGGTGCTGTTGGTTGAGGACGAGCCGTCTTTGAGGAACGTGGTGGCTCGCACGTTGCGAGACCAAGGCTACAGCGTGCTTGAGGCGGACAACGGGCAGGAAGCCCTGCAGTTGTTTAGGAAACAAGCCGGGAAGGATATTCACCTCTTACTGACTGACGTGGTTATGCCGCAAATGGGTGGAAAGACCTTAGCTGAAAGACTTTGGGTCAGTCACCCGGACTTGAAAGTGATTTTCTTCTCGGGTCACCCGGGTGAGGTCATTTGCCATCAAGGTTTGCTAAATCCGGGTATTGTTTTCCTTCAGAAACCCTTCTCACCCGCAGTGCTGGCACGCAAGGTCAGGGAGGTTCTGGATGGATGAACCCGGAATCACGAATGAGGATTTACCGCAGGCAAAATCGTCGATTTCTTCTTCTATGAGGCCACTTCTTATCAAGCCCCTTTTTTCGTTGTTAGCTACATCACATAATCCCCCCTTTTTGTGGTTGATCGAGCTGGCGGCTTCCTGATACGTGAGGCCTTGGTTTGCCTCGAACGAACTTCTATCCGTGCTGGTCTGTTTTTACCAGGCACCCGATTGTATGTTCGCCCAAGTGGATTGCCCAGCGATAGCTAACTAAACTACGCGGGTTTTTCCCTCCTCTGCTTCTGTTGATTTCCGATGCAATCAAACAGAATTCTGCGCATCTGAGAATCGACGAATGCATCTTGAACTCGAAGGCTGGATCCAGATTCTTATTGACTTTTGCCGACCTTTGGCTTCTAATGGCAAAGCAAGAGATTGAAATATGGGCAAGTATACCTGATTTCATAATTCCGATTAATTCTCTATTTTCCCCCAAGTCGAGGGTGCAGCTTATCTCGCGGTCCCGTAGCTTGTTGTGCGCTGAGGGATGAGACCAGAGCGGGGTTGGTTTAGAAACTCACAGAAACGTCATGCGAGCACGCATCCGTTACTCGAGTGCGCCGCACCGCGAAACGTTGTTTGAGGGAGTACTCCACCCGATCGTCATTCTGTGCAACCTCGGGGTGGCGGCGTGGTTTTTCCCTAGTTGGCAAACGGCACGAGTCCAATGGGTTCCGGGCTTGGACAGCCTTTGGCGGACTGTAGAGAATCGATCTACCCCGATAATCTACTATACCTGGCACGCCTATGAGCTCCTGGCAGCATGCGCCTTCAGGGACGTTCGGCGTGACCTTTGGCCGACGGCGATCGGGCACGATGGTTTGGCGTCTCGAGTACTCCAACATGCCATGGTTTGGTTCGGGTTCTCCCTTTGGGTATATCGACGCAGGTCCGCTTGGCAGCCCAAGCAGCAACTGATTGACCTGCTCCGGCGTGAGCCTCAATCGATTCTTGCACTGTTCCCTGACTCTGGTGGACCTGACGGCGAGGTGAGGCCTGGTTTAGTAGAAGTGGCCCGTGAGACGGGCGCGTTGCTAGTGCCAATTGCGGTAAGGGCGTGCCCGGTCCTGATCGTCGGCTCTTCGCGTCGTTACGGTCTGCCGCTCCCCTTTTGCACCGTCACAGCTTTCCACGGTGACCCTGTAGACGGGAGGGTGGCGACAAGGCAGGCGATACAAAAGGCACTAGAGGAGCAGGACAATAGGGCCCGTAGGATCGGAGAGCCTGAAGCAGATAGATGCACTCAAGCTAACAAGTCACTGGAGCGGACGCGCTAACGCGCACCGCTGAACTCAAATGTTATTCGAAGACCTAGAATCTGAGTTCCTAGATCTGTTGAGTCCTAACTGACATACGCAGCCCGGTGCGGTCCTCAGAAGCGTTGATTTCCGTCGGAATTAAACGGATTTGGGGACCGGCGAGAACCAGCGATATCATCTTGTATTCGAAACCACGATCTTGATTCTTCGGGATATGGAAAGAACTCTCTTACTTCATTCGCAAAGTCGGGACGAACTCAGACACTTCCACTCGCGACCGAAATGCCCTCCATTACAATAAGAGCAAGGGGCTTACCCGCCCGCCTACGGATAGGCCCCCGTTCACGGATAACCCAGTCCTTGTGCTCATAAGAGCATACAGAGTCTCAGCGCTCTTGGGTCTCAAAGCGTTCGACTTTGGGCACGAGCTTGGCCCC
>CAYGBE010000064.1:0-4059 GCA_964348065.1 uncultured archaeon | reverse complement strand
GTGCCAGGATTATAAGGGGCAAAATTTACCATAAGGTTAACAAATACAGGTGGAGTTTCGTCCCAAACCCATCCTGGGGAACCAGGATCGCTCGGCGCTTCAGGAGGAGCAGTACCAGTGTTGTTACCATTACTAGCAGGCCAGTACCAGTACCAGTACCAGTGTCTGACTGAGTGTCTTCATCTGTTTCATCGGTTTGTTCTTCTGTTGCCTCTTTAGTTTCAGCTTTCTTTTTTTTCAATTCTTCTATTTTTTCCGAGCTTATTTCAGGAATCTTTGGTTTTATTTTTTTTATTTTCTGATTCATAAAAATCACATAAGAAGTTGTTCCGCTAAAAGTAAAAAATATAACAATTCCGCATAGAAGCAGCTTTTTATCAATAAACTTTAATTTTAAAACCAGATTCTTTATTACTTTTATTGCCTTCTTGCCCATACATAACCATTTTAGCAAAAAATCGCCTGATAGACGAACTTTATCTTTATAGAATGTGTTCCTTGATAGATAAAAGCTACCGAAAAGACGGTTTAAATCCTCATTTACCCTATTAGATAGTAAACATCTAATCGGGTTTAGGTTATAATTATTATAGTTATGTTTACCCCGTTAGATAATAAATATCCAACGGAGTTTACCGAATAGTAGATTTTTTATGGATACTAACAATACTAATCTACAGCAATCCCAAAAAAGTCAGAAATTTATTGATTGGTTCGGACTTCTTCTTTTAATAGTCGTTGCGATAGCTATCCGTCTTTTTATTAATTTCAGCACCCACCTTATGCCTGGTATAAATGCTGCTTACTATCCGGTACAAGTTCGTTCTCTTCTTGAAAATGGACGGCTTGGATTCCCAGATCTGCCTTTTGTATTTTACTTTGAGGCAATCTTTGCTAAAATTCTCCAATTTGTAGGACTTTGTGATCTAGACGGATGTATTATGGTCACCTCAAAAATTATTGACTCGATTCTTTATCCATTAATTGCTGTCCCCGCTTTTCTTTTAACAAAACTAGTTATCTCAAACCAAAAAGCTCCTCGATGGATTCGGTTCATATCTCCGCTTTTGGTGGCAGTTTCTATCTTCGCCCTGATAATGATGGCTGATTTTCAGAAAAATTCAATTGGCTTAATGTGGTCTTTGTTTTATATTTATTTTTTGTACAAAGCAGCAAAGAATGGCGGATCTCTTAACTATGTTTTAGCTGGGGTCTTCTTTGTTTTGACCGGCTTAACCCACTTGGGAAGTCTGGGTTTTGTGATCGCTTTTTCGCTTAGCTTTTTCTTTTTTTTCTTCATCTTCCAGCGTGAGAAAAGAATCAATCTATTAAAAATGCTAAGTGGGCTTTTTTTAGTTGGCGGTTTAGTTTCCTTTATTCTTTTCTTCTTTGATCCCCAAAGACTGGAAAGATTGATAAGTGTATTTCTCTTGCCAATAAAGATGTTTAAAAATCCCACTATTTTTGGTATTCTACAAGGTCAGATTCCTCTTCAGCCGCCTCATTTAATAGGTATTTTTGTAGCTCATCTTTTGGTAATTGTCGGAATCATCTTGCTTTTTATAAAAAGAAAAGAGATGTCTTCACAAGAAAAAACGTTATTCGTATCTTTATTAGTAGTAACTGCCTTTATGGCATCACCGTTTTTAGAAGCTGATCTGGGGAATAGGCTTTATTTGATGGTTTATGTCCCAGCAGCTATCCTTCTTATTCCAATTCTAAAATACATATTGGGTAAATGGAAACGGCTCATTTTGGTAGCCATAATAGTTATTTTGATGGTCGGTCCTGTCCCAATGGCACTAAAGTTGGGTATGAGAAGCGCAAAGTCCATTACTGATGAGGCATACCAAGATCTTTTCAAGCTAAAGTCTGTAATCGCTGATCCTGAAAGAACATTGATTATTACCCGACACGGCTTAGAGTGGTGGACGGCTTGGGCGCTTGAAGTAGATGTAAGCCAAGAATGGGGGATAAAAGAAGAAATGCTTAAAAAATATGATGTTGTTTACTATTTAAGACAAGAGTCTGGGCAAGGAAACTTTGGTCCATTTGGCCCCGGCGGACCCTCTTTTCCCGAAGTGGTAATCCCACCCGAGGCAAAAATTGTCTATCAAGATGAATTTTATATCTTAGCTAAAGTTCCCGAAGGTTCTTTGCGTCATCCTTATGAAGAACCTAAGGGACCTGAGAAACGTTAGATATTTTAACAGCTTTGACCAAGTTTTTTTGTTAGGATTTACAGAAAACTGATTTTGGAGTTGAGATTAAACTTTCCTAGAAAATTATTTATTATTAAATTTAATCCTTCCACCACATTCTAGGCAATGAACATGGGGATATGTTGCATTGAATTCAGGTGCCTCTTCCTTTTCTACTTCTTCTAAGCTTTTAGTATCAACTTCCTTTTTACATTCATCACAATAAACTTTCATCTTATTCTCCTTTATTAATTAATTCTTCAACCTACGAATTTGAGTATTCTTCAAAGTTCTCTAAAATCATTCTGCCGTTCTTATATCTCAAATGTGAAATGTAGGTTTTTCTCTCGATATCTGAATATATTAATTCGATTTCAAACCCTTCTTCAAAGAAGGACAAGGAAGAGATATCTTCTCCTTCAAAAACTAATTCATTATTTTTGGTATCTATTGCTTTTAAACTAATATCCTTTTCTTCTTTAGGAACTATATAATCTTCATTTATTATAAATTCTATTTTTTCATTTCTATTTCTTTGAGGTTTAATTTGAGTGCTACAAGCCGGACCTCTGCCAATATTCTTAACTATGAGAATCCAATCGGCATCATGACGTTGTACTCTTCTTAAATAGATAACCAACACAGGCTGAATACTATTTTTTCTTAACTTATAGGTTTCAAAAGTATACCAGGCAATAAATACTGTAGATATTCCAATCAGAAGTAGAGACAATGTTTGTAAATCCATTTGATCTCCTTCTATATTAACACGGTGTTAGACTTTTTTTGAAACCACCCTTATCTAATGTTTTGTTAATTTGAGAATAGATTTATAAAATTGGTTCTATTTATTCAATCTGAGAACACTAATAGGAAGTTAATTACTTAGTAAATTATTTATTTTCTTTTCTGATTTTTCTCAAATAGGGTATAAATAATTGCTTTGGTATCAGGAAAATAATCAACTGATTTCCTCTGCATTACTGTTTGAACCCAATGGTCCTTATCTATCTCTCGTCTCCAAATATCAGCAAAAATATATTGTTCAAACATGACTTGTAAATGAGCTTCTTTTAAATTATTTTTTCTTGCCTCATCTAATACTTTATCTAATTTTTCATAATATTTCTCAACCCCATCCCTACCAAATTTTCCATGACTAATGCGTTCCGTTAAAACATCTACATTCACTACTTCTATCATTTTATTAAAAAATTTTTGATATAAGTTTATTTGCTCAGGTTTAACATCTGAATAAAAATCATCTATCCCCTTAAATTTTGAAACTATCTTTTCCCAAATCATACTTAGTACTAAATTATTTTTATATCCTCTTCTTTCAGAATTTTCCCCCTTCTTTATTAAAAATATCCCTATAAAAAAGATGGTCGCTACCATAAGATCTATTACTACCCAAGTTTCCTTAGTAAGATGAATAGGAAATATCGGATTAAAAAGTATTGCTACGATACCAAAAACCCCTATCCAAAATATATCTTTTAACTTATAAGAAGTCCAAGCAATATATACTGATGATACTGTAATAACCCATCTCAGGAAAATATAGTAATCATAAGGTAATCCTCTAGGTATAGCTATAAGCAGCAAAATTATAGAGATAGTAGAAGGTATTACGATATTAGCTCTCTTGATCTCCATTTTTCATTTTCTCTCCTTCCCCGCCCTTTTAATTTATTTCCAATTTTAATTCTTGGTCTTATTTTACTCCTAAGTCCCCTTTTAAGGCAAATGAAAGCCCATTTAGGTGCGTTTTACGACTTACCCTAAATGGGCCTTAGTTTAACCACCAACTTTGTTCAATATTATAGGTTGAATCGGCTCGCCTTTCTCTTTTACT
>CAYGBE010000063.1:0-3119 GCA_964348065.1 uncultured archaeon | reverse complement strand
TACTCGTTGTCTGTCCACCCTGCTGCAGCCTCCTTCAGCTGACTCTTCCATGCCTCCGGCTGGTCTATCTGTATCTCCGTTGATACCCCCGAGTAAAGATAACTCCCCCCCCCGTATGTCCTGAACATCATATCCGCATGAGGGTTGTGACAGACTGTGCACTCCGCTGACCAGTCACCATGGCTGTCGTCTGTTGCCAGACTGGAATGCGTCCTCACATACATCGCTTCAGCGTTGTTGTGACAGCTCCAGCACAGTGTATTCCTTATCGTATCGTCCATGTCCTGCGGTACATGTGCATCATCTACCCTTAAAAACAAAAGCTGCCCCCCGTAGACAAAATGACACGAATTACACCCTATGTCGTTTACTCCCGAATGAGGATAATCAAGCGCATCTGCCTGTAGCCCTGTCAGGCTTATTACCAACGCCAAAATTAACACCGTTAGAAAACCAAGACAAGACTTTCGCTTCCGATCCTTTAACCCGCGTAAAGGATCGGTTTTCCTTTCTATTGGCTTAAATGCCTTTATTATGACTTCTTTTTTCATGGCTTGCACTTTCTTCTCGTATCAATGCATAAAAACTTATTACTCCAAAACTTACTCCAAAACAAAGTTTTCAATTACTACTGTACCGGTGCTTATTGTCATATTGCCTTTCAGAGTCGTTTTTCCGATAATTACACCATAATCGCAATCATACCCACCCTCTAAAGTGACTGATTTGTTAATGTACAGGTCTTCTGTAAAGATTACAGCCCTGCTTTTGATGGTAATACCATCCCCTGCTGCATCATATGCAGCCTGGAGCGTCGTATAAGATGAACTCCCTATCTTTACTGGAGGATTTGAACATGGCTCGGAAGTTACCGTGATATACCCTGTCCTTGTCAATGTGTCCGTGCTTTCATCTGAATCCGTAACCAGCAGTGTTACCGTGTAGCTCCCTGCACTGCTGTATGCATGCGACGGACTCTCAGCTGTTGAATCCACGGTACCGTCACTATCAAAATCCCATTCATATGTCAAAGGCTGGTCATACCCCGTGGAGGTGTTGCTGAAGTGTACGGTCAGCGGCGCTCCACCGCTTCTCGGACTCCCTGTAAAGCCCGCTGCCGGCAATGAGTCAGAAATATCCGCCATCGCCAACGCCTCATCCGTTGCTCCAACATCGTCCGTTACCCTCATCTTTACCGTGTACGGATGCCCCTCCGTATACACATGACTCTGCGTTGCCGCTGAGGAGCTGTAATCATACGTGCCATTGTTATCTATATCCCATTCATAGAGCCTTATCACGCCCCCTGAATTCGATCCGTCAAACATCACCGCCTGCCCTTCAACTCCTGTATACGGCCCCCCGGGATTGGCAATTAATATAACCTCCGACACCGTAAGCTCTACCTCCACTGTCTCCGTTGCCCCCGACTCCGCACTCACGCTCACACTCCCCGTGTATCCTCCGGCTGCCAGCCCTTCAAGATTTACCCCCACATCTATACCAGACACTGCCGATGGACCCGCAGTTCCCGATGTCTCCGACAGGGTTATCCAGCTGCCATCTGCAGATGCTGTCCAGTTCAGAACATCTGCCCCGTTATTGCTTATCGTTACCCCCTGTACCGCAGGTGCACTTCCACCACGCTGCCCTTGAAAACTTAGCCACAGCGGCTCTACCACCATGTCCGTATACAGCGATATCCCGTATATCTCCAACTTCCCAGACGTCAGCGCCGCTACATAAAACTTCTTGCTGCTGCCTGACGTTATCCCCAAAGGTGTCCTCATCGGCTTGTTCATATCCGTTATCCTGCCAAGATATGTCCCGTCTCCTCCAAATACCTTCACGATACACTGTAACGCCTCGGTTACATATACCTTGCCCTCTTCATCTACCTCCAGCCCCTGTGGCCTGCTCATCTGCCCTTCCTCCATTCCCCATTCTCCAAAACTCCTGCTGTACTGCAGATTCCCGTCAAATACCTGTACCCTCGCTCCGTCCATCCAGTACCCCCCTTCAGAATACCCCCCGTACTCATGCGCTCCATAGTCCTCCTCTGCCCTGTACGTCAATTTGTGGTCCAGAACGATAAACTCCCCCCTCCCCTCATCTATCGCTATTGACGTCGGCTTGTGAAATTCTCCGTCTCCATTGCCCGAACTGCCAAATGAATTGAAAAACGTCCCGTCCGAATTATAGATCTTCACCCTATCCCCTCTCCTGTCCACCACATATATCTTCCCCACCCCGTCTATCCCTATGTCTATGGGTTGTGAAAATTCCCCATCCCCTGTGCCAAGCTTGAACAATAGTTGTAATTCACTATCGTAAACCTCTACGTTCCCCTTGTGATTTACATTGTCGTAATGATTGCCTATCAGAATCCTCCCATTACTGTCCACTGCTACACTGATAGGCCTCTTAAGCTCCGCAAGCGTCTTCTGATATTCACCGCTCTGGCTGTAGACCAAAAGCCTGTTGTTGGTTGCCTCCACCACATACACGTTCCCGCTCCTGTCAAGCGCTACCGCAGTCGGTGCATCTATGTTGATTGTTATGGGATACAGCCTCTGATAACTCGGCATCTCTGCCCAGGACATCTTTGCCATACAGAAAATATGCGTAATGGTAATAACAAAAAATATTATTGGCAGGCTTCTGAGAGGCTTTGTTTTATTTCTCATCATCCTCCCTCTCGCTGTCTAGATAGTTTGTGAAACCTAAATAATGCAGATATTGTGAAAAAATTAATTAATTTTTCCTTAGGATATTTGCTGTCTATTGTAAAAAAACCTGTAAACAACGTGTCCTTAATGAATGAATTTGCAATAATGATGCCTGCATATTTACGGTACATTTATACATGAATCTTCACATCCTTTCGTAAAATGATTTAACAGCTTTATATGAAATTTAACTAAAAATAATTAATTTGACATGGGCATAGATGCCTGAAAAAGCTTTAAAAGCAACACTATTGAACATGCCATTTTGCAATATTGCAGGTATTATGTTATGCATAAAAACTCTTATCGATTGCAAAATGGCATCTGGGAATTATGTTGCATTTTTAAAGATTTTGAAGGCTTCTATGCCACTTATTTGAATGGCTAACT
>CAYGBE010000062.1:0-4977 GCA_964348065.1 uncultured archaeon | reverse complement strand
TTTAAAACATTTCTTTTTTCATTTACCATTGTTTCCAAATTAGCACTTGGAGGTATTGGCAATGGCATAAGGTTTCTAGGAGCAAGAACAGGTCCCAAATTTTTTCCTACTAGAGGCATTAAAGGAGCTTCAGCTAAGAAATATCTACATTGGTTTGCGATTTTTTTAGCTTCTTTTTTATTTTTTCCAAAAAGTTCTAATTGATCCTTTTTTATAACAACAATATTTTCGATGTTATTTGTTTGTGGCAAAAGAGAATCAACAATAACACCTATTTTAATTTCCTTTCCTATGCCATGTGGTATTGTCACTTCAGTTTTAACTCTATTTTCAGGTTTTTTCAGGTCTATGTTTTTTAAATTAATGGCTAGATCAAAAGTTTGTTTAAAGTTCCTTTTCTTACTTTCTCTAGCTTTTTTTACAGCATCAATTATTTTTTCATCAACCATTTCCAACAACTCGTAAACGCACTATGCTACTGCTTACGCAGTGTAGGTTAATTGTTCTGATATATATTTAAACTTTTTCTTCATCTCTTTCTATATAAACAGTTTCCCCAATAGGAAAAGTTTCTTCACTTTCTTCAACTATTTCAGGCCTTTCAAGTTTTTCCAGTCTATCACTAAAATCTTCTACATGTCCAGCCAAACTTGCTCCAAATTTGTTGATCCTTTCTTCTAATTCTAAAGCCTTTCTAGACATCCTGTCTAAAAGATAATTAACATCTTCTTTTTGTTTACTTAATTTTGCTTCTATTCTTTCCATTATTGGATTTTCACTAGCAGTATTAAGTATGCTCAGACAAACTCTTTCTATGTTTTCAATTTTAGAAGAAAGTTTACCATTAATTTCCTTTAAAGGCTTTTTTCTTCCTATTTCCACAATTATTCCCAATGCTATTAAGTCAATTATAAGAACAATTATAATAGATTCTACAACATCAAATCCAAATAGTTGTAAAATTATGGAAAATATAGTCCATACAAGCAAAAACCAAAAAACTGTTTTGTGCATGAGAATATTGTCTAATTGAAAAAATTTAAGCTTATCTTAATCTTAATTTTCTTAAAAATCTTTGTAGTGCACCCTCAAGTTCATAAGTTTCTTCAATTAAATTAGAAGCAAGTTTTATTATTTCCTTACTTGCCTTAGTATTAGGTTTGTAGGTCACAACTGGAACTTTTAAGGCAAGACTCTTGTGAACATTTCTATCAAAGGGAATTTGAGCTATAACAGGCAATCTTGTTAATTCTTCTATCTCTTTTTTATTCATTTCGTGTTTTTTGCCATGAATCATATTAAGAATAATTCCTAAAGGTTTTACTCCAATTTCATTAACAATCTCCTGATTTCTTACAATATCCATTGCAAAGGGAATATAAGGGTTAGTAATGTACAATACCTCGTCGCTAGCTCTTAATGTTGCTACTGCTTCTCTTCCTAAACCAGGGCTTCCATCTAGTATAATTATATCGTTTTTATCAAAGATTGATTTAATGCTGTTTCTTATTTCTGTTACATCTATTCCCTCTAAATCTGTTAAAGACAAAGAAGCAGGCACTACTTTTAATCCTGTATGATGTTGCTGAATGGCTTCTTCGATAGTATATTCACCTCTTAAAACCTTGTTTAATGTGATTGGACAATAATACATTCCTAAATATAGGCCCAAATGTGATGTTGTAACATTACAATCAATAATTGTAACATTCTTTTTAAAATGATGAGCTAAGGCTGCACCTAGATTTAGACCTATAGTAGTTTTCCCAACACCACCTTTACCAGATACTATTCCTATTACTCTTACCATTTTACTCCTCTTTTTGTGATGTTTCTGTATTCTTCTCTTCTGATATTTTTTTCTCAGGAACCTTTTTAAATAGACCACCTAGTATACCACCTGTCTTTCTTTTTACAAAGGGAAGACCTGTTGTTGGATTTTCAATTACTGTAAATCCTCTAGGCAAACTATTAATGGCTCCTCTTGGGTCTTTTGAAAAAAAGTATATTGTAGATTTACCTCTTTTTCTCATATGAAGCCAAAATTTCTTACCTTTTTTGTTTGTATATATGTAAGGTCCAAATAGTCCCATAATTATAACCTTTTTTATTAAATTTTTAAATCTATGTTTCCTCTTCAGTAAACTCTTTTATTATTTTTGGTTTTTTCTTCTTTTTCTTCTTCTTGTGCAGATAAATAAAGATTATTATTACTATTATGATTATTAACAAAAGCAATAGTATCAAAAACGGGGCGAAAGCTGGATAAATAAAAACTCTAAATGAAATAGCAGCCAGTTCAAAAACAACATCTTCTAAATCTTTTTTAACTATATCTAAAACATCTTTTGCATTTTCAAAGTCTCCTTCATTAAAATAATCTTTTGCTCTTTGTAGCTTTTCTTTAGCATCATCTAAATATAGTTCAACCCTTGAAGTGTTAAAACCTTTTAAAGAAGTTAAATAAATTTCATGATCTAACTCTGTTATTAGATATTCATAATTTAGAATAATATTATAAATTTCCTCTCCTAGTGGGGGCTTAGCAAAAGGCGTTATATTTAATTCTATATTTCCTGTTCTCTTTATTTCAAGACCCATTACTTCAAAAAAGAAATCATATTCACCAATAGGAATATCTTCTGCTATTTTTAAAGAAACTAAAAATATGACAGACTCGTTAAAACGTAGTTCATAAACTTCCTTTGGATTAACTTCAAAACTTATATATTCTGTTGTTGATGACTGGAATTTTAAGTTGTGTAAATTAATTGTTCCAGTATTGTTTACTTTTACACTTAATAAAACATCTTGTCCAGGGTATAAATCAACTTTATCATCATATTCTAATTTTATGTCTGCTATTCCACCTTCTTCTCTTCTAGGTATTGTTCCACCACCATATGTTGTTGTTACGTAAATGACTTGTGGCGCTTGATAATAATACCAAGTAACAAAAAAACTTCCCCACTGTTCTGATACTCTTGCGTCATAAGGCACTCTTACTTTAATATAATAAGTACCTACTCTGTTTGGCAAAAAGTTTGTTTTAAAATTTCTTCTTTCTCCAGGATAAAGATGAACCGTAATATCAGAATAATCTGCCAATTGTTGTAAACCACCAGTTGTACTATTATATATGTAAACTGTTACTTCTATTGTTGCACTGTAATTCGTGCTTCCACTATTAAAAAAATCTACTATTATTTCTTGGCTTTCTGTTAGATTGACATTGGTGTTATAAGCTAAATTTATTATTCCCTGTGTTTTTGATTTTATAGAAACATTAAAATCAGCTCCTGCAAAACCAGTAATTCCACTTAAGTTATAATAAAATATAAAGAAAGCAATCAACATCAAAAAAATGCTAATTAAGAAAACCTTATCCATTATACTATCTTCGTTCATAATTCTCATTTTTTATATATTATTATTGAAATTACAATAACTAAAAACACAATTATTAAATAAAAATAACTTTTATCTATATTTTCTTCATTAAAATTACTTATTTTTAGATCTTTTCCATTAGTTTCAAATCCATTTTCAGAAAAATCTATTTTATTTTCTTCACTTTCTATTATAATATTTGATTCTGTAATATCAAAACCTTCTAATTCAACCTCAAAATTAAGTATACTTCCAGGAACAATTGTTATAGCATTTTTCTCACTTTGTGATATTCTAACTTCTGATTTTATACTAATGAAATATTTACCAGGTTTACTATCACTGCTAGGTTTGACAAACAAGTTAATAATTTTTGCTTTTATGTCTTCATCTAAATATGGCAAGTTAATATATTCTTCACCAATTGTTTTGTTTAAAATAAATTCATCAGGATCTATTATTACTGTCCAATCTTTTGGAGCATTATTTATTGATAATTTTATAGTATAAGGTTCTTCTTCGATATTCCAGAAAAGCATTTCGAATTTTGTCGATTTATCAATTGATACTGTAGCAAAATTATTTTTTGCAACGCTTCCAAGATTTATGGCGCATACTCTTGAAGATAGCAATAACATGAAAAATAAAACAATAACCAATGTTTTAAGGAGGACTTTCACCATTTTCAACACCATATATAAAAATCGTTCCATTATAATAGCCGGCATAGACAGCTGGAACATTCATCCAATACCAAGTTGTAACATTTGTATTTTCAGGAATATTCGTTTTGACAACAGCAACTGTGGATGACAAATTAAATGATTCACTATACAAATTGCTACTATTACTCCATGTTACATTTCCAACTCCAATTAAAGAATTCAAGGTTGTATTTGTTAGATCAGTTCCATTGATATAGAGATTTAAGTTGCAACTCCCAGGATTTACAGTAATGTTATATTCATTATTCTCATTCCCACTTGCATTATGTGGTCCTGTGCTAGGATTTAACAAACCATATTTTATGGAACTCCATTGAGCATTTATATCCACAATACAACTAATTATAGAGATAGTTGTATCATCTGTATTATTATCTTGAACTTCTGTATCAGATGAGTTGAATAATACATCGATTTCCCATTCAGTATCAACATCACCAGTAACATTAACAGTCCAAGTTAAATTACAAAAATCACCATCACCTAATGGGTTTGTTGGACAAGACTTCATTGCTGATGCAGGAGATTCTTGAACATAAAAAGGCTTATCTCCCTGACTTATGTTCATTGGTGTGTCAGGACTTGAAGATGTAAAATTATATCTGGCAGTTCCATTAACATTTTCACAATTTCCATCTTTACAATAAACAGTTGCATTAATTGTAAAAGTATTATTTTGAATAACATTATAGGGATCGGGCGGTGTTACAAGATTAACTTCTAAATAACCTATACCAGATATAGAATAATTAACCTCAATATAAATGTAATCAATATAAGCAAAGGCAGGACCCTTTTGATCCGTATCTTCACCTCTAAATCTAACCATTATGTTATTCATTTGTGTTAAAGAAAGATCAGA
>CAYGBE010000061.1:0-2936 GCA_964348065.1 uncultured archaeon | reverse complement strand
CATCCCCCAACCTATCGGCTCGCCGCCAACACTCCAAAGCCAAATGCTCAAAAGTACCGTGACGGCCAGAGCCGCAGGGTGCAAAAATATCGATTTCATCGGCTTCAGAATAGCAATTTCTATCGCTTAGCTTCCAAGAGACGGCGGAGGCGTACGGAAAGAAGTACAACTATAGCTGTGACTAAAACGGCGTATCCGAATTTATAGGCCAACCCCTCCTCTTGAGGGAAAAGTTTTGCAAAGAGGCTGCGGACGGCGTCGTTCCACGCCAAAGCCGCAACCAATCCCAAACCGCCGATCAGGAGCGTCAGCATTTGTTTCTTGATTTCGCGAACGTCTTTCTGAAAATCGGCCACGGTGTGAGATTTAACCCGTAAGGGATTCCATCTTGGCGCGGACGGCGTCCACTATGGATTGGGCGTCGGTTTCCTTGTCGTGCTCGGCCAGGTTATGCTCGGCCAAGTCCCGAGCGAGAGCCACGGCTGCGTCATCCAGGTCATGGGCGTGAACCCGCGCCACGTAAGGACAGTCGTCGCATTTGGCGGAATGGGTCGGTTGGGAATGGTCGTGGTGCATTTCTTCCATAACTGTCTTTCCAGTCTATCACAACACGAGTGGAGCGAGTCTAAATTAACTGCGCCCAAAAGCCTTTCGCAATTCAACCTTTGCCTGCTCCAAAATTTTCCTTTGGCGAGAGTTTAGATTTTTTCCGGCGCGGTTGATGTAGAAGTTAAGCATGCTCATCGCCGACTGAAACGGCGGGGCTTTTCGGCGTGTGCTCGCCTTCGCCGAGCGCTTTAGGGAAAGAGCGATTCTCTTGGGGTCATCCCACGTAAAAACTCCCCGTTCAAGATCCAAGGCGTCGCTTTTTCGCATAACCTCAGCGGACCATTTTCTCTTATCCTCGACCACAGATTTATTTTAACCCGAGATCCCTCTAACCCAAAAGAAAAAGCCCGCTCGTCCCCTTAAGCGGGCTTGGCGCCTACGCCACCTGGAAAAGAAGCATCACATCCTCGGCGGTTTCGGCCGAAAACAGTTGTTCGATGACCTCCTCGGGCGAAACCCCGTTTCGCTGGGCGACGTTTTGAATCTGCTCGACGACCAAATCCCCAGCGTCGCCGGCGTGACCGGCAGCCGATACGGAGGAGGCCCAGTAAAGAACTTCCCCTGCGAGCCTCTCTCCTTCGCCGGGGTGCTCCTCACCCCACCTAGAAGCCTCTTTGGCAAAAAGCACCCGAAGCTCTGCGGTCATTGAATTCTCCCTCCTTTCCTTGATTTTTGGTGGAATAAATATACCAACGCCCGACTACCCTGTCAAAGCTTCGGTGTTATTTTCGAGGCTAGACGAGAAAAGTAAGGTTTCTTGAGATTTAAGCGAAAGAGCCTTATAATTCAAGCGATGAAAAGTCTTGAATTAAAGCAGATCGAAGAGCTCAATAGCCCGACTTACGGGAGGTTGAAGCTCCCCCAGGTTATAGAGAGAATCATCGAGTTTGTGCAAGCCGAACCGGATCAGAAATACCGCATCATAATAGGCACCGACTCTCAGGACCATAACTCCAAGGGGACCGAGTTCGTGACCGCCCTCGTCGTCCATCGCGTCGGAGGAGGTGGTATTTACTTCTGGCGCGGATACCGCAAAACCCACCCCTACGCCATAAAAGAGCGAATTTATGAGGAGGCGTTGGCGAGTATTGATTTTGCCAACGACTTCATTTTGAGCTTGAAATCGGCTCCCCAGCTTCTTGAGATAGGACTTGAGATACACGTCGATATAGGGGAAAACGGATTAACCCGCGACATAATTACCGAGGTTGTAGCTATGGTTCAGGGGAACGGCTACGACGTTAAGGTAAAACCCGAATCCTTCGGCGCCTCCAAGGTCGCCGACCGCCACGCCTAAACGGTCAGAAGTAATAAAAACCCTAAAAGAATTCGATAAACGGCAAACGGAACGAGCGAGTATTTTCGCAAAATACCAAACAAAAACCTGATCGCCAGAAGCCCGACCACGAAGGAAGTCAAAATCCCCACGGCAAAACTCCCACCCTGAACAGCTAGCTCCCCCACCCGCCATACCTCAAAAAGCTGGTAAAACCCCGCCCCCAAAACCACCGGTACTGATATCAAAAACGAAAAGTGCGCCGAGCGCTCGCGCTTGAGGCCCCGACCCATACCGGTCAAGATTGTAACTCCGGAGCGTGAGACCCCGGGAACCAGTGCGAGGGTCTGGGCGGCGCCTATCAATAAAACGTCCAAAAGGTTCGCTCCTTCCTTTCGCGAAGGCATACGTCTGTAAAACCACTCAACCGCAAACATTAAAAAGGCAACAGTGATCAGCGAATAAGCAACCAGGTGAGGAGAGCGAAGGTTAGCCTCGATAAAATCCCCCACCAAAAGACCCGTCACCCCCGCTGGGACCGACGCCAGTAGTATAAAAACTATCATCCGCCAGGAGTGGGTCTTGAAAAGGGCGATCCACGCCTTATCAAACCACCACAAAAGGGCGAACGCCGTGCCCAAGTGAAGCGCCGCGTCAAAAGCGAGCGTGTGCGGCACCCACCCCAAAAGCTCAGGAAAAATAATCAAATGTCCTGAAGAGGAGACGGGGAATATTTCGGTCAAGCCCTGAACTACCCCTAAAACTATAGCTTGATACAAAGGCATCACCAAACCGGAAACCGCTTATGGAGAATCTTAAAAACCCAGGCGGTTGTTATTCCGATAGCCCCCCCAACCAATATATCCAACGGGTAGTGCACGCCAACCAAAACCCGCCCGGCCCCCACCGCAGCCGCCATCAAAAATATAACTGCACCGGGGATTTTTTCCGTAAAGAATACCGACGCGGCAAGCGCGGTCAAAAAAGCGGTGTGACCCGAGGGAAAGGAACCGTAAAACTCCCTGGGTTGCATAGCTATTAAGGGTTCAAA
>CAYGBE010000060.1:0-2594 GCA_964348065.1 uncultured archaeon | reverse complement strand
ATATACCGCAGAGATCGCGGTACTTACGGAAACGGTCCGGATGCCCGATCCAGTGTACTGGCTGGCACTTGAAATTGTTATTACAAGAATAGGTCGTTGTTAATCAAGTCCAGTTGGTACGCAAGGGATATACACTCTGCTCTTATAGCAGTCTTAGGCGCTGGGTCGGCGCCAATTCCTCCAGCAGCATTCAAAGCGACCACAGCAGCATCAGCGATAGCGGCCATGCATGGATATTCATATGCGCCAAGAACTGCTACATTGAGTCTGTATGCAATCAGCTGAAACGCCAATATTATAGTTGCATCTCCCACACTCTTATCCATCCCCAACACATCATATGCAAAGTCACCGGTAAGATATCCTCCGCCCAAGCTATCATGCACCATTATGTCATCAAATAGGTCGTCCGGATAGGGTCCATACAATCTGAAGCCTCTGTTCTTCCAGTATCCCGGGGTTCTCCATGCAAGAGCAGCCGGTATGACCGTTGAAGCGAAGACCATTGCGATCAACGTTGGGAGTATTAACTTCTTTTTCATCATCTCACCTCCTTTCTACTATATTTCCATATTTTCAAACCAAATGAAAGAAGATGCTGAAACCTTTAAACCTTTATGAAAGGTTGTTATAGAAGATTTCTCTGATACATGTATTATGCGCGTGGATGTTAACTACTCGTAGGAGTCCACTATTCAAGGGAGCTTTTTCCAAAGTTTTTGCCGGTTGTTGTTAGGTCGTAGAGGTCCATCAGTCCATCTGGCTTCTCTTCCGGACCAGCTGTGTCGCAATGACAATTCCAATGCGCGGGCATAAAACCTTAAGTTGCGAACATATACCATTGGTATGAGGTATGCGTGTGCTATTCATATCGCTTCTCATACGAATACCTTGGTTAAACTATCAGAAGTTTTATGGTTTTTGCACCAAGATTTATGCGCGCGCGCAAGTCCTATCTCACCATTTTTCGTCTTGGTGTTTCACGTTGAGAGTCTTTGTATGTTTCTTCTTCGAATTTTGACAGGAGTTCCCAACCGACAGATGATAAGGTCTCATCTGGATTCCGCACCAAAATTCTCTTCATATGAATTCCGCATCGCAAGCATTTCCTTTTGGTAAACACTTTTTTTCGACGAGTTTTCATGGGAATACGTCTCCATGGCACACGCCCGCGCGCGCGAACCCCAATCCCATGGATCGGTTCTTTCCACGTAAGCATAATTGATTCGCCATAGTCTTCCCACCTATGTAACCCAAGTCTACACAACCAGTAGAAGGTCCCACTGGTCACCACAATCGATACCCGTGATCAAAATAGGTGCAAATCAGATTTCAACCTTTCGCGCACGCAAGAAAAAGAGGGATGCAGAGTAGAGATATCGCCACGCGCGCAAGCAAGATAGGTTAACACTACTCAACAATTCTCCTTTTGAATTCTGCAGTATCTTAGAGATTATAGGTCATTTGAAATCCAATAGAAGATATTTTCACAAGGCATAAATCTTGATTAGTCTCAATGGTATAACCAGTTAAAAGGGAGAGTGATGATACGAGACGAAAAACATTCACAATAGCAATGCTGGTTTTCATTCTGTCAAGCATACTAGGCGCCGCATCCATTGCACCAACAATAGCAGAAAACCCCGTGATCTCTGAAGTTGAGAGGGTGAATGATGTTTGCTGTTTCCACTTGATGACGGGACAATACCCAAATGGAGTTTGGGTTGGAGAGTGGACACCAGAAGGACCAACATACTATGAAGAAAAGGGATATTTGGGTCTAACATATCGGAATCTTTCGCCTGACTTCCAAGTCATAAGATTGAGAACCACTCCAGGTGCAAATCATGCATTTTGGAATTGGCCAGCAAAAACAGCATGGGAAGTGTGGTTGGAGAGGGATATAGGAAGTGCTTGGGTCACATGGTGGGTTGTTCCAGATGAAATATATCTCATGGAAGATCTGTGGTTCATAGGATGGGATTTTGACTCGGAGATAGAAGTGACGCTGGAATTGCTGGCGCCATACTACGATGTGTTATATCAAGGTACTTTAACAATAATGCCACTGGGACCCTAACAGCAAGGATCAAGACCAATCTCAGTAAACCTTCCCTTTCTTTTTCTTAAATCGCGCGCGCGTGCTTTTTGAAGTTCTTCTTTAATTATCTGTCTAAATTCTTCATATGTCATTTTTTTCTCAGTCAATTCTCGCACCATCTATCTTGAGACTGTTCTTGTACTATCTGTTCTCGGATTAACCCAATATCTTTTTCCACCCTTCCAACCCACAAATTGTCAGGAACTACGCGTGCGTAGTGTTATGAGCATGCATGCACTAAGCAGACTCATTTTCGAATAGGACTATCAAAATGGTGAAACGAGAACCTCAATGCACGCGAAGCCATATGCTAAAGCTTAAGACACCCTACGCCTATACGTATTGCTTGGGATTGTTCTAGGTTGTTGTTTATCTCGCTTCTAATACCAAAAGGAAAAGGGCAACAAGCAGTCAAATACCTCAAAGAACTCAAAGCTCCCAAAGGCATCATTATCCGCGACGTATACTTCACGTTTGGACGATACGACAGCAT
>CAYGBE010000059.1:0-3736 GCA_964348065.1 uncultured archaeon | reverse complement strand
GCTTATTATAAAGCAGAGAAGCTGGGTATCTATGAGATGAAATTGGTTAATCTTGATAAAGGCTATGAGATTGAGGATTCGTTTGAAGTCAGGGTAAATGTGCCTTTTGATGTTGAAAGGATAGGATCAACAAGGGTTTATCCTTTAGCCAGCTATGAGATGAAAATGTTTGTTAAAGCCAATGAGGGTTTTGAAGGGCAGATAGTTGAAACAGTGCCGGTAGGCTTTGAAATTTTAGACTCGCGTTTTAATTCGCGTGAGTTCGCTTCTAGTACATTTGCTTCCACAACCATTGAAGGCAATGCCAAATTCATTATTTGGCAAGTTTCGCTGGAAAAAGGCAAAGAGTACGAATTCAGCTACACATTTGATGCGCCCGATTCCAGCCCCTATTTATATTTACTTGGACCATTGAGGTTTGAATCTGCACGGGTTGGATCCATGCAATTTGAGGAGACAAGAGAATGGCAAATAGCAGCTGATAGCCCTGATACAGTAACTATTGAGCAGCAGATTAATATTATTAATCAGGAAATCACAACAGCTGGCACAAGCACAGGCATTGTTTTGCTTTCAACCTCTAATTATTCAGGAACAGTCAGTTATTATTTTGATGTGGTAGCTAAAGTAAGCTCTGGTTCTGGTACTTCAACCTTAACTTATGATGCTGGCACAGGCAGTGTGCCTTCAGGAGGCTCAACAGTTAGCATAGGCGATATTACTGCCACTTCTTATACTCGCTATCGCTCCTCGTCGTTTTCACCATCGGGCGATCAGAATAGCTATGTATCTTCTCTTGAGGGAACAGGTATTTCTGTTAAAGCAGCCCGTATTGTTATTGTTCAAACCGACAATTTGAGTATTACCTCAACCGAAAGCCAGATTGAGGTTGGGTATAGCGCTGATGTAACCGACACTTCCTATACTTCAACCTCTGATCCAAAAATATATTACTATGATTCTTCAAAATTTGACCCCGCTCCCACTGCTTATTTCGAAGCAACAATGATGAATTCCAATATCTCAGGGGTTTCTACCAGCACCCCTGTTACTAACTGCGGGGATGCCGTAAATGTTGCCAATGGTGGCCCTGACTGGAACACAGCCAGCTTTAATTGTGGATCTAACGAGGAAAAGGCAAATGTAACCTGCAGTGGCACTGGCAGCGATTTTCTCAAAGCCACTAGTTTTGGTTTTAGCATTGAAGCTGGCAGCATAGAGGGCATTGAGGTGACGGTGGAGGGCTATAGTACAAAGGCAGCAGGAGGCATTGCCGATGATTATGATATTTATATTGTAAAGGGGGATAGCATTAGAACAACGTCAACCGACCATGCCTATATTACTAATTGGTCGCAGACTGAAACTACTTGGACTTATCCTGAAACCGGCGGTGCAACTGATGATTGGGGAGTGCTAGAGGGTTGGACAGACACTGATATTAATGATTCAGGTTTTGGTGTTGCAATCTCTGTTTATGATGATGGAAGTAAAACCCCTGTTGCTTATATTGATAACATCCAAATCAAGGTTTATTACACAACACTCGGGGGTGAAGCCACCACTTCTGTGAGGCTTTGGAATAATACTGACGGGGCTGCGGTTTCTAACAGTGAGATAGCTACAACTACCACCAGCTGGTCAAGGATAAGGAGTGCTTCTTCAATTAGTTTAACCAATGAAAAAGAATATGTGGTTCAAATTCAAACTTCTGATACTGACGCTACAGCCTCTATTGCTTCAGCCAAAATCATTTTGCAACAATCAACCACAAGTGATTATGGCATAGATGCTTTAGAAACTGTACACCAATATGTTAATAGATTAGCCACTGATGATGACAGCACCTATACTTCTCAAGAGTTTTTTAACCAATATAGTTCATCCAGTTGGGAGGGGGGTTCGTTTGCTTATTATTTCGAAAGCACAATTAAGACCGAGAGTGGTACTGGTTATAGCCAGCTTTATAATGCTTCTGATTCTGATGCTATAGACGATAGTGAGCTTTCAACAACAAGCGATGTCTATGTTAGAGCAAGAAGCGGGGATTTGTCTTCAAACGGTGATTGGCCAACGTCCACTGAAAAAGACCTTGATACTCAAATTAAAAATTCGGGTTCAGCCACAACTTCTGTTTCCAACTCCTGGCTGGTTATTCAAGCGAGCAATCTTCAAGCTAAAGATGTTACTGTTTCAGCAAGCGGCACCCAGACTGCCTCTATGGATATTCCAAGCGCTGATAATTATGTTGGTGGTCTGTTTGTTATTAAAGACAATATGGGCTCAAGAAATGTTGAAACCATTACCATTGCAGAGCAGGGCAGTGTGGACGCTGCCAACTATCTTAATAATATTGAGCTGTATTATGACCTTGATACTTCCTCGCCCTACGATTGCAGCGGTGAGCAGTATGATGCAGGAAGCGACAACCAATATGGCTCAACTGATACTGATGGGTTCAGCTCAGCCAATGGCACATCCACCTTTACTGAAACAATCGGCATTTCAACAACTACTGCTCTTTGTATATATGTTGTTTTGGATGTGGTTGACGGCGCTGGTGGTGGCAATGATTTGGAGATTGAGATTCCCAATCCATCAACTGATGTTACAGTTGATAGCGGCACAGTAGGACCTACTTCAGCAAGACAAATTTCAGGTACCACCCAGCTGGTACAAACTGGCGTAAATGTGAATCAAAGAGCTTATATTTTAAAAAGTGATGATGGTGCTGAAGGGTATGGTGGCACTAATATGTCATCTGCCAACACTACTTCAACTAATGTTAAGAAGGGGCAACGACTAATTGCCAGATTTCAATTAGACAATATAGGTAGTACTTCAACAGATAGATACAAGCTCCAATACGATAAAAACGATGACGACTGGCAAGATGTTGGACCTCAGGGTGATATAAGGTACACCAGAAGCTATTTTGGGGAAGACAATGATTCAATACCTCACCAAGCAGCTGGTGTTTGCGCCACTGGCACTTGGCAAGATGGCAGGTTCCATGAACAGAGAGCCAGGAGCGACATTTTTGAATTAGGCAAGAATAGATGTACAGAAATAGGCTTTATCATAGACACACAGAATGCAGCCACCAACACCACTTATAGATTAAGGCTTATTGAGGTAGTAGCAAGCTCAACTCTAGACACTTACACCTATTATCCAGCTTTTACCATTGTTGATGGCACAAACGACACCAAAAGATATTCCAAAGCCTTTCAAAGAAACCAACCCCTCACTTTAGGACAACTCAAATACCTCTTAGACAAACAAGGCTATGATGCTGTTTCAGCTGATGACTCAGTAAGAGACTTTCTCAACAATGTGGTGATGGACGCGCCAACTTCTACTTATGACTCCTATCTTGCATACCCAGCAGCAGATGGTGGCCGTTTGGGCTACTCAGTTTCCTCTGGCGACTTTAACGGAGATGGGTATGATGACCTCCTAGTTGGAGCTTATATGTCTGATATCAACGCTACTGATGCTGGAGCAGCCTTTATCTATTATGGAAGTTCTTCTTTAAGTGCAACCAGCACCTACGATGTTTATTTAGAATACCCAGCAACAGATGATGCCCAGCTTGGCTACTCAGTCTCCTCTGGTGACTTTAACAAAGATGGGTATGATGACGCCCTGGTGGGGGCTTATTTGTCTGATATCAGTGGCAACACGCAGGCTGGAGCAGCCTTTATTTATTATGGAAGTTCTTCTTTAGCAGTAA
>CAYGBE010000058.1:0-3074 GCA_964348065.1 uncultured archaeon | reverse complement strand
AAAGCCTCCAAGCCATGCTACGTGTTCATTACAGATTCCGGAGCGGAAATCAGAGACGCCAGTCACATCTGGGGGAAAGATGGCAAGCAGACCCTCAGCATACTGACCCGCGAGGGAAGAGAGGAACTCAAAAAGAGATTCTCACGCTACGGAGAGTGGAAAGAACCCGCTGCAATCTACATCGGCCCCGCTGGAGAGAACAAAGTAAGAATGGCTGTCGTGATGGCGAAGTGGACCCACGCCGCAGGCTACGGCGGATACGGCGCCGTCATGGGCTCAAAAAACCTCAAAGCTGTAGTAGCAAAAGGCACGGGACCATTGCCCGAAGTCGCCAACATGAAGAAGGTGAAAGCCCTGATAGATGAGGTATGCGAAAAATGCTACGAGCATGACTTCTTCAGAATGTGGGGCACCGGCTCCGCAGGCTACGAGGTGGGCTTCAGGACCAGTTCGGAGCCGATTAGAAACTGGCAGGAGGAGTGGCACGACCAGCGGGGCTTCGGCGTCGACAGTTTCGAGCATAGAGTCTGGATAAAGCGGTTCTGGGGAGACTTCGGCTGCCCAACAACCTGTCTCAAGCTGGCGATGACCAAAGTCGGGCCGTTCAAAGGCGCCATCGGCGACAACCCTGACTACGAACTGCAGGGGTATTTGGGGACGAATCTCGGCATCTTCACCCCCGAAGAAAACGTCTATCTCGCGGCGCTGATAGACGATCTCGGACTCTGCGGCATCCAAGGCGGAAACATGCTGGGATTCGCCGGCGAACTCTACCAGCGCGGCATCCTCACGAAACACGACCTCGACGGGATAGCGCTGAAGTGGGGGGACACGCAAGCCTTCGCCACACTGGCCAAGAAGATCGCCACAAGAAACGGCATCGGAGACATCTTGGCCGAGGGCACCTACCGAGCCGCACTCAAGATACAAGAAATGACCGGAAAAAACGTGACACAATACGCCGTCCAAGAGAAGGGCGTGGCGCTCGGCGCCCACGGACTCCGAAGCGGAGAAGACTACGGCACAGAGATCGCCTACGCCTGCTCAACACAAGCTGGCGACCACACTTCCATAGCACACGTGCCCAAGCGGTACAAAGACGGCGAACTCGACATCATCCTCCACGATTCCGGCGTCTACTGCTGGTTCAACATGTTCGATCAGAGACGAAGCCTCAAGTGGGACTTCTTCAAGGCCGTCACCGGATGGAACATCAGACCCGAAAGATGGATTAGAACCACAGCCCGCCGGATACTCCACCTCCAGCGAACCTTACTGCTCTTGGGCGGACCAGACCTCAAATGGAACCCCAAAGAACACGACGACAACCCGCCTAGATTCTACGAGCCACTCCCCTCAGGCCCCTACGCCGGAGAAAAAGTTGACCGCACCAAGTTTGAGAAGCTGAAAAGAAGATACTATGAAGCGGTAGGCTGGGATGAAAACGGCATCCCCACATCAGAAGAGCTAAAACGGCTTGGACTAGAAACGGCAGACAGGATTCTAGACGAAAAGATAAGGGACTCTTAAACGGGTTTTGTTAACTCTACGAGACGAAGACCAAGCGCGGCTGAGAGTCCAGGTTGCGCAGATTATGCATGCGCCATGGCCCTCTTCGTCTTCCCGACAACACGACCACAACTCCCCCGTCTCCGAAGAACCTGTCCGAGCTTCGCATCAGCCTAGGAGGTAGTTGTGGTGGTGCGCAAAATTTTGGAAACGTCACCACAACTGCAGCCCCCCACACAAAAACTCTACACCCTTACATCCTCAAACCCACAAAACAGCCAAACCCCGAAACTGAAAAGCAACCCAAACTAAGCTAGCTAGATGTAAATCATATTAGGCTATTCGAACAGTCTTTGTCGGCGTCGCTATCACATCAACCCGCACATCCCACGCATCTTGCGGAATCTCCTCAACAATCTGCACATCATGCACCGTCGTCACCACAAGCGCATTGTCGGAAAGCCCACCCGAATCCTTCAACAGCCCATACTCCTTGTCCGAATATCCCGAACCCTTACCGAGCCTCCCACCATCCAGAGCCACCGCAACCGAACCAGCCACGAACAGCTCAACCTTCACCTCTGAGGGCTCAGCAAAACTACCGTGTTTGAAAGCCCCTCTGATCGTAGAAGCCCTAGGAATACTGCTTCGAGAGATCACATTTGGGTCTATTACAAGAAAACCCTTCTTCAGCCGCGGCGTCGCCATAACCAGAATCTTCCCATCCCTCAAGGCCATCTCTCGAACAGGCCTCTGCGGAGAGTCAGGATTACAGAAAACAGTTTTGTCGGCTCTATACTCAGGCAATTCTCGCAATCTTCTAGCAGCTTTCTCGGCTCCAACAAAGTTTGGAATCCGATGAAAAACGGGCCTTGGGAAACGAGCGATTCCTCTCTCCTCCATGAGACGCCAAACCCTCATCCGAATCTCTTCCTTATCCAAGATCACCACTTCTTGAACACAAGAGTGACTCACCAACGGATATCGGGCAGACTTAATAGGCCCTAGCAAAGAACACTACTTGATCCGCTTTCTTGCCGCAGAAAATACAGTTTGAAAACACTTTCTCTTTCTCGAAAGGAATCAGTCTGATTGTTGCCCCGGTCTCTTCCTTTATCTTCTCTTCACATGTCGCCTCTGAACACCAACACGCTTTGATGAACCCACCCTTCTTCTCCAGAACCTCCTTGAACTCGTCGTACGTCTTCACTGTGGTGATATTGTCATTCAGAAACTTCTTGGCGCGGTTGAAAAGATTGTCCTGAATCTCTTCGAGCATCCTTTCTATCGTGCCAGTCAGCTCTTTGTCTTTAACTGCAACCTTTTCCAATGTGTCTCTTCGCGCGGCGATCACTTGCTCTTTCTTCACATCTTTCGGACCGATTTCAATCCTTATCGGCACGCCCTTCAGCTCCCAATGGTTGAACTTCCATCCAGGAGTGTATTCTTCTCTATCGTCGAGGATAACAGATATTCCCTTCCTCTGCAACTGTACTAGAACTTTTCGCGCCTTCTCCAGAATCACATCGCTTCCAACATGCTTGTAAGGTATGGGCACGATCACA
>CAYGBE010000057.1:0-3304 GCA_964348065.1 uncultured archaeon | reverse complement strand
CCGGATGGTCACCAATATAGCATAGATGTAGACCGTTTGTGGCGGAAGAATAGGAGGAACAATGGTGGTGGAAGTTACGGGGTGGACATGAACAGGAACTACAGTTACATGTGGGGAGGACCGGGATCCAGTTCTAACCCTTGGTCCGAAATCTATCGTGGCCCTGCACCCTTTTCCGAACCGGAGACCAGGGCAATACGGGATTTAGCCTTGAGCCACGAGTTTCGGGCAATTATGACCTACCATAGCTATGGGCAATTAATCCTCTATCCGTGGGGCTATACCTATGCCCCTCCCCCTGATGAAGAACTCCTGAGCGATCTATCCCTGAACATGGCCAATCTGATTCAGGCGATCCATGGAAAGGAGTATACTCCCCAGCAGGCCTCGGAATTGTACATAACCAGTGGAACCACCGAAGACTGGTCCTATGGGGAGCTGGGGACCTTCTGCTTTACGATTGAGCTGAGACCAATAGGTTTTCCAGGCTTTATCCTACCTGAAAATCAGATAGTACCAACCTGGGAGGAAAACAAGCCGGCAGCCCTGTATCTGATCAATTGGGCTCAGTTGCCGGAAATCCTCATCCCTGACATAAAGGCCAACGGCTCGGATGGGCCGGTTACAATACCACGAGGGACAAACTTGACTGTTACCATTGCCCTCGACCTTGGCAACTATATGGGGGTGGATGCGGATTGGTGGGTGGCTGGTGAAACGCCCTTTGGGCTGTACTGGTATACCCTGGATAAGGGATGGGTTAGGTCTGATCTCCCTGTTCGTGTCTATGGCGGTCTGCTCTTTGACCTTGCCCCATATGGTGTATTGAATACCACAGGTCTCCCTATAGGGACATACACGTTCCACTTCGGTGTGGATTTGGTTATGAATAGATTTATGAACTTCGACCAGCTGTACTACGACAGTGTGGATGTAAGTGTAGAGTGAGGATAATGACGGGTGAATGCTCCGTATTGAAACTGAAGGATACCAAAAGTTAGATGAGTTCTTGGTGTGCAGCGGAAGATAACGAGATGAAATGATTAACCGATTGGCCATATCTTGCAACGACTTTTCGCTTGACACAAGTGGATGTTTCCTGTAGAGTGGCCATTATGAAGGGCGGGTCCTTATCGTTCGAAAATGGTTGGTTCATGAGTAGAGATACCCGTTCTCGAGATTTATACTTTTTATGGAGGGAATTCTATTGATCTGAGTTTTTCATAAGCCCTGAAACCCGTGCACGGTCGGCGATATGATTGATTTTGGATGCCCTCTTTTGCAGCGCACCTCAGGTCTCGGCATATATAACGGGACGATGAGAGGGCTTGTGAATGCATAAATTGGCCGGACATTTGAGGTAAGACTTATGAAGGGAACAACTAGGATCGTTACATTGTCGTGGATATTTATGTTTTTTTGCTTGGCCTCTTTATCCTCTGCCTCCTCAGACGAGGAACGGATTGATTTAAACATCAAGGGCCGGATCATGTCAGCCGAGCTTGAAGGAGTTCCCTTGAGGTTGATCCTCGAGAAACTCAAGAGGGAAAAAGGGATCTGGTATAGGGGAAGTGAACCTGAGCTTGGGGAGAAGAGGGTATCTATACGGTTTAAGGATCTCCCCTTGGAGGAAGGATTGCGGAGGATCCTCTCCGGTATGGACCACGTCCTTCTGTTTGACCAGGAAAAAGGATTGGTGGGGTTAGTTATTCTTGGCAAAAAGGAATCGGGGAGGATTATCCCTCGAGATGAACCCAGGGCGATTCATAGAGGCCTCCCCTCAGAACCTTTCGAAAACGCTACAGTCAGTCGGAACCCCTTTGAGATTCTCTCGAATCCATTCGAGTTGTCCACTCGCGAGAAAGAATCGCCAGGCACAACGATGGGAGAGCATTTACCATCCTCAGAAGATCCTTATACTGAGATTACCGAGGAAACCTCAACGGAACCCTTCCGATCGATTGAAAATCCATTCATTCGGAGAAACCCCTTCACCCAGGAAACAGCTCCATCACCTGAAAACCCATTTCAAGGGGATGTCTCCCCATCGCGTGAAAATCCCTTCACCCAGGAAATTTCTCCATCACCTGAAAGCCCATTTCAAGGGAATGTCCCCCCATCGCCTGAAAATCCCTTTCTCAACCTAAATCCGTTTGCTGCGCCTCAGTAAATCCACAGGGAAGGATTGTAGAGGATTGGATTCTTCAGTCGCTCCATCAGTGCCTTCTATTTTCTCTTTGGAGCCACACCTGACACAAGCTAGCTCGTGCTATCGGCTGTGGTCATTTTGCAATCGACTTTCCCTTCCGATTCCGTGTAGCCAGGTTACAGACTACGATGAGTGTGGCCGGTGTGACGGTGAGTTCTGCGCCGTAGGCTTGATAGCGGGTGCCACGGGAACGTCAGTTCTGGTATATTCTTGGCAGGAATAGGGTATCTCTCTTCCCTGGTTTTCCGTAACAAAATATTCCCAATGGGGATACACGGGGTGGAGGTTCTCTCGGTTTAACACAAGGAGAGCGAGAACAAGGGGTCTAAATTAACCGAATTCAAAGATACTTTTAAGATTTCAAAATCTGTTCGAGGGGGAAGTCTCCGTGGGGTCACAGACCTAGACAAATGGTTGGATTTGAAAAGCATAAGGTAAGGTTGGGGATTGGTATCCTCATCAGTATTTTTTTCCTCTATCTGGCCTCTCGCAAAGTTGATGTTGAGCAGATGTGGCAGGCCCTCAAGACGGTGAATTATTGGTACGTAGTGCCGGCCGTTGCAACCATTTTTTTCAGCCACCTCCTGCGAGCGTTTCGCTGGCGTTATCTCCTTGATCCCATAAAGCGGTTAGATACCAGGAGCTTATTTTCATCCCTCATTATTGGCTATATGGCGAATGTATTTATGCCCGCCCATTTGGGTGAAGTTTTGCGAGCATACGTGTTGAGTAAGAAGCGCCAAATTCCTGTGGGTTCCAGCCTTGCTACGATCCTCATTGAACGGATTATTGATGTGTTTTCGGTGCTTGCGCTGATGTTGCTGGCTATCTTTATTTATCCGTTTCCAGCTTGGGTAACAAAAAGCGGATACATAATGTTTGTTGTGGCGTTGGGACTCCTCTTGTTCTTGGTCCTCCTTAAGGTGGCTACCGCACCGATAATGCGGGGCCTTGTTTTTGTTATGAAACCAGTACCGAAAATGGTTGCAAACAAGATTCGAGGGACGATTGAAAGATTTATCTCGGGTATTCTACCATTGAGGCAATGGCACGATTATATCACAGTGGGTGTTTTATCAGGAATTATGTGGGCTT
>CAYGBE010000056.1:0-5035 GCA_964348065.1 uncultured archaeon | reverse complement strand
AAAAATCTTCCCTTTTCCTGAAGAATTAGATGTCTCCCTTCCTGGATGGATTGGATGGCCATCTCTTTGGAAATGCCTTCACCCCCGGCACCGGAGATGATATTGGCCAGTCCCTCTGTAAACCAGTAAGGAATTTTTCTCGACTTAAAGATTCCCAGTCTTTGGCTGAGGTGGAGATGGGATAACTCATGCATCAATGATTCTCTGTGGGTATCCATATTCTTGAAAGAAAAAGCGCTGGGAGCAATAAAAACATTCCCTTGAAGGGCAGTGCCACGAATGGGATAAGAGGGCGGAATAGCGATAAACGCATTGTGGCTCTCCTGGGTGCTGCAGATATAGACTTTAAAGGGCTTTTTAAAGGGATGAAAATGTCCTTTTTCGACTCTTTCTATGGCCACAGGGAGGAAGTCAGCAATTCTGTCAGCAAATTCTTCAGCTCCGGGCTCATAAAGAATTCTTGAATCATCTGCATGCAGTATAAAATGACTTTTAGATTTAAGGAGCGCCCTTCCAATCGGACTCCTTGTAAAGAATAGTAGACAGAGCACGATGAGGACTCCAAGAATGCTAAAAATAAAGAATATTTTTCTCTTTTTTTTCATCACCTATCCTCTCTCATTACGTCATAATTCCATCAGCTTATTCCGCATAATTCCAGAGAGTTTTTTATGGAAGTTTTATTTATCGGAATTTCTGATATCGAATCCTAAACTCTATCATTTTATCTTTCATGCCTATTTCATCTCTCCAGACTTAGGGGTAGCCGGCAAACTCATAACTATCTCTCCTCTTCCAAGTGCAGTGGAAATGATGAAAACAACAACTATGAGGCTATAAATAAAAAAAGAAACTATTGGATTGACGAATGAAATACAGATTGCGGGTATCATAACAAGAGTATAGACGAGCCCCATTAAACTCGCTCCTTTTATTAGCGCGGAATCGAGGTCGCTATCCACCAAGCGGTGTCTTGCAGTAGAATAAGCCCAGAGTGCCCAGCCTAAATTAAAAAGAAGGAGCATGTTGACTCCATAGATCAAAGCCGTGATCTGTCTCGCGCCAAACTTTCCGAACAGGGATGTAGAAAATGGTATCAGGGCCACAAACATCAGAAAGAGGATATTGATCCAGATTAGTGTGGTGTCGTAACGTTTGATAGCATCAAAAATGGAATGATGTATGACCCAGAAGATTCCCAAAATCAGAAAGCTCAGGCCGTAAATCAGGAATTTGGGCCACATCTCGAGAAGTCCTTGGAGCAATTCCTTATTATTCGCAGTCTTCGCTATCCCTTCTACACCTAGCTCCAAAACTAGCAATGTCATGACGATAGCAAAAACTCCATCTGCCAGAGACTGAAGACGTTCCGGTGAGCTTGTAGGGGCTGCAGCTATATACTTAGTTATTTTCATAGCTCACTCTCCTTCCAAAAATTGTATTTCCTTCCCGGATGATTTCCGGTTTTGTTGTGAGTTCTATTGATAGTTTTTTTGCCTATGAATAAGAATGAATTTGGAAATTTAAAATTTAAATCCTTTAAATTTCACTCTAAAGAAGATCGAATAGAGAACCGGGACTACGCCCAGGGTAAGAATCGTTGAAAACAGCAAACCGAAAATAATGGCTATGGCCATAGGCTCCCACAGAGGACCCCCGCCAATCCACAGAGGAAGCAATCCGCCTATCGTGGTCGCAGTGGTCAATAAAATAGGACGCAAACGACGCTGAGCAGCTTCAATAATTGCTCGAGCAGGTTCTAAACCATGCTTCTGGATTTCGATCCGTATTCGATCTAAAAGTACAATTGCATTGTTCACGACAATGCCAGCTAATGAAACTACACCAAGAAGGGTCAGGAAGCCAAAATATGATCCTCCTACAATTAAGCCGAAGACAACGCCGATTAATCCAAGCGGGATGGTCACTAAAATAATAATCGGACGCCGGATTGAATTGAATTGGATAACCAACAAGAGAATGATAATCAAAAAGGCAATCGGGAGTTTTTCTCCGATGGCTGCATTGGCTTTTCCGGAAAATTCAATTTCTCCACCCAGTTCATATTTGTAACCAATTCCCCATGTCTTGCTTTCTTTTTTCAGCCATTTATTCATTTTTCGGCTTAGAGCAATGGGAGTGACTCCTCCGGTCACATCCGCCTTTATAGTCACTGTTTTCAACCGAGAACGACGGAAGATTTTTGGAGATTGCCACTTAACCTCCAAATCTGCCACCTGTTTCAAAGGAACACTTTTTCCCGTTAACTGAGCATAGACAATGATTGTTTCCAGTTTTCCGATATCCTGCCGTTCTGCTGAAACTGAACGGAGTGTTACTGGTATGGTCTTGTCTTCTTCCCGGTATTGAGTCGTTTCGATTCCAGATAATGCTGTTTGCAGCGAAATAGCGATGTCACGGTTTGTAACGCCAGCTCGACGAGCACGTGCTTGATTGATCTTCACTAATAATTTTTTGGTTCGGTGTCCCCAATTATCACGGATATTTTTTGTGCCAGATATGGTTTTGAGTTTAGCTTTTACTACGTCGGCCAGCTCGAACACTCTGTTCACATCCATTCCAGAGACTCGGATCTCAACGGCTGCAGTTGGAGGGCCATATTGCAGTAAATCAATATGGGTGCGAAGGTCGGGATATCTTTCCAGACAAAATTCTTCTGTCTTTTGGATGAGAGAATCAATGATTTCATTAGATGTTGTATTGACTACCATGATGGCATATTCTGGCTTTGATGGTTCCGGAGTATAACCCAGAAAAAATCGGGGCGCCCCCACTCCAATATATGTGGACCAGTTCTTAACTCCTTCTAGACGTTTTGATCCCACGGTCAACTCCTCGTTCATAAAAGCTTCTATTTCTTTAACCACAGTTTCTGTTCGTTGAATTGGCGTACCTTGGGGTAATTCAAATTCAGCTGTATAGATGGCCTTTTCATTTCGAGGCATAAAGATATTAGGAATTATTCGAAAACCTTGCATAGCTATAAAAAAAACAGTCGTAACAATTGCTAATGTAATGATTGGATGACGCAGCAGACTCAATAGAAATCCACGATAGCGTTGGTAAAATTTTGTTTCATAGTGATTTTTATCTCTTCTTTTCTTTACCTTTAGGAAGAATACACAAAACATTGGCGTTATTGTCTGTGATAGAATCCAGGAGGAAAGAAGGGTGATTGTGACAACTTTAAACAGCGGTGCTGTATATTCCCCAACATCTGATTCTGCCAAATAAATCGGAAGAAATGCAGCGGCTGTGGTCAGGGATGCAATCAATAATGGAACACGAAGTTCCTTCGCTGAGTCAATAGCTGCATCAATGGCCTTTTTCCCACTGGCAATTTGGACCATTATAGACTCTGACATCACAATAGCATTATCCACAAGTAATCCCAAGGCAATAATGAGTGACGCTATAGACATTTGATCTAGACCAATATTAAAGAAAGACATAACCAGGATACTCATAATCATGGCCGTGGGTACAAGAGAGGCCACAACCAGACCTGTTCGAATGCCTAGCGTTATCAACATCACCAAAATCACGATTCCAATCGCTTGAAAAAGGCTATTTTGGAAATCCTTTACCTTTTGCTCGACATCTCTTGGTTGAAAAGCAACGGTATCGAATTCAATGCCGATCGGGTAAAGTCCTTGCAAACGCGTAATTTCCTTTTTAACTTTTGCTCCAAGAACATTAATCTTGCCACCTTCACGCAGATTGACAGCCAGCGCGAGTGCAGGTATTCCGGAAGAATGTACAATAGATTGGGGTGGATCGATGTATCCTCTGTATACGAAAGCCAAGTCTTCTAAATAAATCAAGGCTCTCCGTCCAGGAACAGTAATCAGGGTACGCCTGAGGTCTTCAACAGACTCAAAGCTACCGCTTGGTTCCAGAACTATCTTTTCTTTTTCGGTGTTAACATCGCCTCCTGGAGTAACGATGTTTTGACTCTGGAGGATTCCGATCAATCGGGATGCGGACAGGCCAACTTCGGCGAGTTGGGCATCGTTGTATTCGACAAATATCCGTTCTTCCTGAGCTCCGTGAATATCGACTTTGGCGACTTCATCGATGAGCAGTAATTCGTCACGCACTTCATCAGCAATCTTTTTTAATTCCATGTAACTGAATCCTTCGCCGGTAATCGTAACGATAGTGCCAAATACATCTCCAAATTCATCGTTAACAATGGGCCCTATGACTCCATCAGGCAAATCTTTTTTTATCCGATCCACTTTCCGTCTCAGTTTGTCCCAAATGGGGCGCATTTTTTTAT
This sequence comes from uncultured archaeon, assembly GCA_964348065.1. Lineage (GTDB taxonomy): Archaea > Aenigmatarchaeota > Aenigmatarchaeia > Aenigmatarchaeales > Aenigmatarchaeaceae > CS1-C013. The sequence continues at coordinate 732 of CAYGBE010000056.1, read as the reverse complement.
AATTTTGCTTGATGATCACATAGATAACAGAAACACCTGTTGTCGATTCGCTCATGACATAATCTAGCTCTGGCATTTCTTGGATTACTTTTTCTAATTTATCCGTTATCAACATTTCTACTCTTTCTGGAGCAGCTCCAGGAAAGTAGGTCAGGATTAAAGCTGCGCGAATGATGAAGCCTGGATCTTCTGCTCTAGGCATTGTTCGGAAAGTCATTATCCCGGCGATGAGGACTATTACCAGGGCAAAGCCTGTGATCCGATTTTTTTCAATGGCCGCACGTGTTATATCCATCGGATTTCCCTCCTGATTATAACTTCACTTTCTGTCCATCCACGATATAACTGATACCTGCCGTAACGACTCGATCACCATCGACTAGACCTTCAAACACTTCTATTCCTTCTGAGGTCAATTCGCCAATAACAACTGGCTTACGGCGTATAATTCCATTTCCTTCTTGCTCTGGCAGGAGGTCTACAAGAAAGACAAACCGTCCTTCACGGTCTTCCCCAACAGCTTCAGAGGGAACAATGAATCGCACTCGTTCATCTTTGGATTCAAAGCGGATGGAAACAGAGGCTGCCATCCCAGAGCGAATGTCTGGGTCTGTTTGTTTTAAAAGTATTATTACAGGAAAGGTTGTTGCCAGTGTTGTCGATCTTATTCCAACTTCTGAGACATTGGCTTGAAATTCCTTATCGGGAATGGCATCAAATTTTACAGACACC
>CAYGBE010000055.1:0-4920 GCA_964348065.1 uncultured archaeon | reverse complement strand
CTTGGCTTTTCTAAGCGAAGGCATAAGTATAGAGAGCAAAAGGGCAATGATTGCTATAACGACGAGCAGCTCTACGAGGGTAAAGCCGAGCAGAGCTCGTTTCGCTGTTGAGCAGGGACGAAACCAGGCTGAATTAGTTGTTTTTGTTCTAATCATCAAGTGAGACAGTTTACTCGACTGTAACACTTTTTGCAAGGTTTCGGGGTTTGTCGACATCGTGCCCGCGAAGCACAGCGGCGTGGTAGGCCAAAAGTTGCAACGGCACAACAGTCAGCATCGGCTGCAGGAGCTCCGGAGCATTGGGTATGGTGATTAAATGGTCGGAGTATTGTTTGATATTCTCGTCACCTTCGGTCGCGACGACGATGGTCTGGCCGCCGCGTGCCCTGACTTCGGCGATATTGCCCATAATCTTGTCGTATTGCGGCCCAGCTGTTGCGATGAAAACCGCAGGCATGCCATCGGCAATCAGGGCAATCGGGCCGTGCTTCATCTCCGCGGCGGGTAGGCCTTCGGCGTGGATATAGCTTATTTCCTTGAGCTTGAGGGCGCCTTCGAGGGCGACGGGATAATTGACGCCCCTGCCCAGGAAGAGCCAGTTGTCCTGGTCGATATTAGCCGCGGCGATTTGTTTAATGTGGTCGGATTGGTTTAGTATGATGCTTATCTTGTCCGGTATTTGGGAAAGCTCCTCGATATACATGTTTGCCTGGTCGCTGCTGATGTGCCTTCTTCTGCCTAATTCGATTGCGAGCATGGTCAAGACTGCCACCTGTGCGGTAAAGGCCTTTGTGCTGGCGACGCCGATTTCTGGGCCAACGTGTAGATAAATCCCCGCGTCGGTAGCTCTGGCGATTGATGAGCCGACGACGTTGACAATTCCGAGCACAGTTGCCCCCCGCTCTTTGGCTTCCTCTACTGCGGCGAGGGTATCGATGGTCTCACCGGACTGGCTTATTGAAATAACAACGGTGGCGTCTTCGATGATTGGGTTGCGATATCGGAATTCGCTGGCGTATTCGGTTTCTGCGGGGATACGCGCCAACTGTTCAAATAAAAATTCGCCGACGAGGCTGGCGTGGAACGCCGTTCCACAGGCGGTCAGGATGAGCCGTCGTGTACGTGTCAGCTCGCGCAGGTATGAAGCTATGCCACCAAGTCTAATCTTGTTGTTTTGGCGGTCGATTCGACCTCCCATGCAGGTGCTCAGGGCCTTGGGCTGCTCGAATATTTCTTTGAGCATATGGTGGGGGAAAGCACCTAACTCGATTTGTTCCAATGAGAATTCAATTTGCTGTAGTTCTTTGCTGACGGTGATGTTATCAATTGTTTTGGTATGGAACCCCTCGGGCGTGATGGTAACCATTTCGTTATCGGCGAGGTATATTGCCTGAGTGGTGTGCTCGATGATTGCGGCGGCATCCGAGGCCAGGATATATTCGTTGTCGCCGACGCCTAAAATCAAGGGGCTGCCCTTTTTGGCACCGATGATGGTATCGGGAAAGTCTGAGCAGACAATCGCCAGACCGAAGGTGCCGTGTATTTCCTGAAGGGCTCGTTGGACCGCCCATTCGAATTTGTTCTGACTATCTGGTTTCTTTTGCTCGTCCCCATTGTCCGGATTGGCATAAAAATAGCCGATTAAGTTTGCTATCACCTCGGTATCGGTTTCGCTGGCAAATTCAAATCCTTCGTTTTGGAGCCAGGTTTTCAGCGTTCCGTAGTTTTCGATGATGCCGTTATGGACGACGGCGATTTTGCCGGTGTAGTCCAGATGGGGATGGGCGTTAACAGAGTTAGGCTCTCCGTGAGTGGCCCAGCGTGTGTGGCCGAGGCCGAAAGTCTCGGCGGCATTTGGCTCATCTAAAATCTCTTCGAGGGCGCTGATTCTGCCGCTGTTTTTTTTGATTCTTATCGCACCGCTACCCAATAGCGCCACACCGGCCGAATCATAGCCACGATATTCCAGCCGTTTTAAGCCCTCTATGAGGATTGGCTGTGCAACTTTTTTACCCAGATAAGCTACTATGCCGCACATTCGTATATTCCAAATTTTTCTTAATGATGCAAAGCCCTACTGAAAAGATAAATCGGCAAAAAACACCTTCGCCATAATGCAATGCCGGGAAGAAAAACACATTCTCACAATTTTTGTTAAGTTCTGTTTGTAATTATAGGGCCATTTTGTTTGTTCGACAAATAAGTTCTGCTAATAGCTCTATCAGACATTACTATTTGACGAAGGGATTTTTATATCGTTTAATTCGGTTTATGATAGTGGTTATTGATTACAAAGTCGGCAATGTTAAAAGCGTGTGTAACGCGTTTCGGTTTATCGGCTGTGAGGTGGAGCTTAGCTGCGAGCCAAAGAAGGTTGAGAATGCCACCGGCATTGTTTTGCCCGGGGTTGCAGCGTTCGGATATGCCGTAAGCGCCTTAGGCTCTCTTGCTGAGCTGATAAAAGAGGTTGCTTTGGGGGGCACACCGCTTTTGGGTATTTGCGTCGGCTACCAGATGCTTTTCGAGACAAGCAGTGAATATGGCCGGCACAACGGCCTGGGATTAGTGTCCGGAAGTGTTGTTTCTATCCCGCCCGGCCGAGTGATTCCGCACATGGGCTGGAATTTGGTGAAGCTGCCGGAAGATATGGATTTGTTTGCCGGGCTGGGGAGAGAAAAACATTTTTATTTTGCGCACTCTTTCTATGCCGAGGTTGCGGACAGCCAGGCCAGGGTCGCTGTTACCGATTACGGATTGGGCTTGCATGAATCGGTCCAGAAGGCAAATATATACGGCACGCAGTTTCACCCCGAAAAAAGCGGTAACACCGGATTGAAGGTTTTGCAGAATTTCTATGATATTTGTAAATGGTAAGCTTTAAGATGCTGACGAAAAGAATTATTCCCTGTCTCGACGTTAAAGACAACCGCGTGGTTAAGGGCGTCCATTTTCTGAACCTTCGCGATGCGGGCGACCCGGTGGAATTAGGTGCGCGATACAGTGACACCGGTGCCGATGAGCTGGTGTTCCTTGATATTACCGCGACTATTCACTTTCGCAAAACGATTGTCGAGCTTGTAGAAAAGGTTGCCGAGAATGTCTTCATCCCGTTTACGGTGGGCGGCGGCATACAGACAGTTGAGCAAATCGACGAGCTTCTGCGAAGCGGAGCGGAAAAGGTGTCGGTAAACACCGCCGCAGTTCAGAATCCGGAGTTGCTTGCCGAAGCTGCACAGCGTTTTGGAAATCAGTGCGTTGTTCTTGCCATTGATGCCCGCCGGTCGAAAGACAAAAAAAGCAAATGGCAGGTCTGCGTAAAGGCCGGCTCGGAGCCGACCGATATTGACGTGGTCGAATGGGCTGTTAAAGGCGAAAAATTGGGTGCAGGCGAGATACTGCTGACAAGTATGGACGCCGACGGCACTAAAGCAGGTTATGATAACGAACTGAACAAAGCCGTTACAGACGCGGTCAATATCCCTGTAATCGCCTCCGGCGGAGCGGGAATACTCGAACACCTTTACGATGCCATCGTTGACGGCGCCGCAGATGCGGTCCTTATGGCTTCAATCGCACACTTTGGAAACTACACCATAAAACAAATGAAAGAATACCTCAGAGACCGGGGCATACCTGTAAATCTGTAATCCGCAGGGCGTATGTCAAACAAATAACCGCAGGGCGTATGTCAAACAAATAATAGGCAACAATATGTCTCTTATTTTACATCAGTTTTTTGAAGCACTACAATGGCCAGAGCTACGTAATACACTATGTCGCCTGCAGATCCGACTGGTGTAATAGATTTGACCGACCATCCCTCTTTCAAGTACGTGTTGACCTTGTTTTCTGCTTCTGCAAATATGGTACCTTTCCTTTTCTCGTTCCACGCGCACAGGTCAAGAATTATAACTTTTTCCATGACAATTTATCTCCCACTCTGGCATAGCGTTCCGGGAATTGCCGAAATCACAGAGCGTCATTCGGAGGAGGTGTCGCAAAGTCGACAATGCCGTGTGATACGATGCCACTAATATCAGGAAACGCCGTTAGCACAAGGACTACTCATCTAGAAAAGCACTGTTCTACCGCCACAAGTTGGGGTACCACCAAAGGAAGCATCGCACCTCCTCTCACCAGAAAAAGCACTCTCTTTGCCTGGGAGTGCTCTGCCACAGTCCGGGCAGTAAATTGCACTACACTTTGTACAACGATGCCATTTGTTCACGACGCTGGGTAAAATCCCGTGAACTTCACCACATTTAACACATCTTTCTCCAGCCATGCTAAAGCTCCTTTCTTGGCGCTATTCGCCGACGTAAGGCCCTGAGAGGAACAGTTACATAATTTTTCTTTGAGTTTCACTTACACTTCTTCAGAAAAACCAGCCGAGAAATTTAGAAAATGTCTAAATATGTTTCTATCTCCCAGCAGGTAACTTGCTTTTTTAAACCGGCACTACTTCTTTAGCCCTACAACATACTTTTCATACAGATGTCACAACAACTTACTGGGTGAGCTTGTCTTTTTTTAGCTGTTCAGAGTTTCCCATAACAAGGCAGGCAAGCCGTTGATGTACTCTCCCGAAAAACAAGAAAATGTCCATTATTTCTATTTAATTATAATGCACCTTTTCGCCAAGAACAAGTAGAAAATGATTTAATCGCTGAATTTTGGCTCGAAGTCTCGGTAGTACTTTTGCAGTAATTCGTCGATGTAGTTCGGGATGATGTAGAGCTGCGCCAGATTTTTTGGTTCGGTAAGGATTGAAGCTACCGATACGCAGGTTGGCGTGAGTATCTAATGCGTATGTTATTCACTTGAGCCATTCGTAAAGCTCGTAGTGGTGTTTGTTCATGCCTAATTTTTCATAGACTTCTTGGGCCAGCTTGTTTCGCTTGTCCACGTAAAGACGTATCC
>CAYGBE010000054.1:0-3638 GCA_964348065.1 uncultured archaeon | reverse complement strand
CACATTTGAAAGACCAGTAATTTGGGCTATTGGCTCGATATTTTTGGTATCAACTTTTGATAACTTTCCAACATAATCCAAAATACTAGAAAGTTCAGTTGTAAATTTCTTTCTTTCAGCCTCTGTTAGCCCTAATCGGGCCAACGCCGCAATATGTTTAACTTGTTGCTTTGATAACTTCATGATGTATCCTATGAACACTAAAAGTCACTAATAATTGGTTTCGATGTTTAGGTTAGTTAACAAAATAAGTATAGCAAAAATTAAAGCGACTTTCGACCCTTTTACGCATTGACAAAATCGCTCCTTTCACGAATTTTCTGCTCTAACTTATATCCATTACAGTGTTTTAGTAAACCTAAATAAGAATCAAAATTACAGCTATTTACTCTTTTTAGCATCCTTCTTTTGGTTTTTGTCCTTAAAACTATGTAATGAGGCAAAACTACATAACCAAGGAAGTCAATTCCCTGCCTCAATTTTCGAATGATTATTTTTTGAGGGTGAAAATTTAAATTAAGATTTTCTTTAAGGAATTGACCGACTTCAACACAAATCGATTTTGAATAAAAGGTATCCTCGCTTAAAATCACAAAATCATCGCAGTACCTGAGATAATATTTAACTCTTAAGATGTGTTTTACGAACTGATCTAGTTTATTAAGGTAAATGTTGGCAAATAACTGGCTGCTTAGGTTACCGATAGGCATACCGGTTCCTATTTCATTCTTGTAACTACCAATAATTTCATTAACTAACCACAACGCGTTATCATCCCCAATTTTTCGTTTAATAATCTTTTTTAAAACTTCGTGGTCAACCGAATCAAAAAACTTTCTAATATCACATTTTAGGGCAAAACAAGAGCCAGTATAGTTTTTACTCACCTTTCTTGCAAAAAATTCCAGCCTCCTTACGGCTTTATGAGTGCCTTTGCCAATACGGCAAGAATAGGAATCATAAATAAAGCCGGCATCAAATATCGGATATAAAACTCTATAAACAGCATGGTGAACAATTCTGTCTTTAACAATGGCCTTATGAATATGCCTTAATTTTGGATCAGTAATGTAAAAAGAGGTATAATTACTATGGCGATAGGTTCTATTTTTAAGTTCGCTGTGAAGCAAAAAAAGATTATCCTCCAAGCGTCTTTCAAAATCTTGAACGTCAATTTTCTTTCGTTTGCCACTCTTAAACTCCTGCCAGCTTTCAAAAAGATTATCTAAACTAATAATTTTTAAAAAGAGGTTATCCATGCAACAAGAAATTCCTTTAACACAGAAAGTTTATGATTTTTACCATGAATTCTATGAATTAATCGAAAAAATGCCAAAAAAGGACAAGTATTCGATCGGACTTAAAATAGATAAAAGTATTCTGGATTTGTTAGAACTTATAATTCAGGCTGGCATTACAAGAGGTGAAGAAAAGATCGTTACCCTATCTCAAGCATCGATAAAATTGGATCTTTTAAAGCTCTTGGTTAGGCTGACTTACGATATTAAAGCAATTGATAGGAAGAAATATCTCAGGATAGAAGAAAGGCTTCAGGAAATTGGAAAGATGATTGGTGGCTGGTTAAGATCGATTAAGTAATAAAAGAGAGGGTTTTGGATAAAACCCTCTCTTCTATCTCGAGTAGTCCCAGACGACCGGCGCTGCATAGTTCGAATTGCGATTGTCGGTCCAGTTGGAGTTGACGTACGCCTTGCGATTATCTGCATCCCAGTTGCCATAAGGAGCGTTCCGCCACTCGGAATCGCCAGCCAAAATATGTTGTCTGTCGTCCTTTACACCAGAATCAGACGCATCCGATTCTTGTATTTTATTTGAGACCTTTATGCCTCTAAATAAACAACAAGGAGTACTCGAAATGCCCTAGACTCTTGGCTTAACCGTGATCAAACCAATTCTGCTAGATTTGCTTTTCGACGATTTCGGCGATCAATCTCCGTAAAGACTGACTCTTTACCTACTTTCTGCTCATTATTGTATCACAAAAAAACAAGGACTCGAACATTTTCTGACCTATTAGGCCAAAATTTGCGTCGAGCCCTTCGGGGGCTTAAGGATCAAGTTTTAAGATCCAAGAGCCCCAAGCAAACAAGTACTAAGTGCTATGACTCCCAGACGACCGGCGCCGCACAGCCCGAATCGCGATCGTCGGCCCAGTGGGAGCTGACGCCCGCCTCGCGATCATCTGCATCCCAGTCGCCATAAGGAGCGTCCCGCCACTCGGAATCGCCAGCGGCTTTAATCTTATAGCCAGCAGCGTCGAAATAGGGCAGATTTACGCCGTCGGTTTTTCGGAGAAGCTCGGTATGCAAAGCATACGCCGCATAAACTTCTCCATGAGCAAGTTGCTCCGTGGTGCCTTCAACCTCCTCCCAAACATCGTCTACTGACCGGCTTTTCCTCGGATCCCAGTGAGCCGCCAGATCGATGCGAATCCGATGGATGCCAACAGAATACGGCCGGGCATTCTTCGGTAGACGGCAGATTTCATAGCCGTCATTGAGAGAATCGCCGCGGTAGAAATTGGGATTTTCGCCTCTCCAGACAGCGACCCAATTTTCGAAGGTCTCCATGTCTGAACCGAACTGCACATACAGGATCTCGAGATCCCTTACTCGCTGGACATGATCGCTCTCCGTGTTGACGGTCGCAAACATGTCCTCAGTGATGGCGCCACCCCAATACTTCTTGTTGTACTCTTTGAGCAGTTCGAGCTGCCTGTCGAGAGGGAAGAGAAGATGAACATATTGCCCGAACGGGTCAGACAAAACAGGAAATTTCCCCTCGACGATCGGTTGAAGCGCCTCATAGGTGCCTCGCGGATCAAGAGATCCATTGCCAACTCGCTTGAAGATCTCGTGCCATCTTTTCTCAAGATTTTTGAGATCTTCGACAGTCGGGTTAAACTTAGCCATAATGACCTCCTTCGCCGTAGGACTTTCACCGATGCGGCCTATCCGCAGCAGCAATCTCAACTTTTATTGAGAACGGCATTCTGAAACCAAAATTTTAGTTCCAAAATGCCGCTCTCAATAATTTGAAAAAATTTCTTTCAAAGAACTCAGTAGGACATTGTACCACGAGACGCCTTATTTTGTCAATAACTTTATAAACTCTTTTTCATCAATAATTTTTATCCCTAATTTTTTTGCTTTATCATACTTACTCCCCGGATTTTCGCCGACGACAACATAGTTGGTATTTTTTGAAACAGAATCCGCCGCCTTGCCGCCATTCTTTCTGATTAGCTCCTCCGCCTCTTCCCGAGACATTGTTGACAAAGACCCCGTTATCACAAATGTCAGTCCTTCAAGTCTTGTGCCTTTGGTCTCTTTTTCATATCCAACCCCTAGTTTTTTAAATTTAGAAAGAAGCTCCTTGTTTTTGGGATCCCGGAACCATTCGTGAATACTCTTGGCCACCACCCCACCGATATCCTCTACCTCTTCTAATTCTTCTAATCCTGCTGAGTCAAGTTTGTCCAAATCACCAAAATAATCCGCCAAATCATTGGCTGTCTGAATCCCTACATGGCGAATTCCCAAAGCGTAAATAAATCGCGCCAGACTGATCTTTTTTCGAGATTGAATTGACTTAATAATATTGTCTGCTGATTTTTC
>CAYGBE010000053.1:0-13639 GCA_964348065.1 uncultured archaeon | reverse complement strand
TGTAATATTTCATACCCTCCCGCACAATATTTTAATTATTCTAACATACTCCTCATAGCTTCATAGGGTGTTTTGCCCTTAAATGCTCCATGCGGGCGATTCAGGTTATAGAACCGTTCTCACTCCGCTAATTTCTCATTTAAATCCACATCATCCGTATAAGTCAACAATTGATAAAATTCTTCCTGATCCGTTCGAAGAGATCTCTCGACCTTTCCGTTCAGCTGTGGAGATCGAGGTTTAATGTAGACGTGTCTTATGCCCTTATCCTCAACATGCCAATGAAATTGGGCTTGAAACGCATGGCCTCGGTCAGTTCGTATCGTATGGATGCGGAAGGGAAATTTCTCTATCACATAATCTATAAACTTAATGGCATTATTCTGATTGTGACGCGGGTAGATTTTCATCGCCCTTATCCGGGTAGCATCATCAACAGCCGTATATTGAAAGCGTCTGACTCTATTGCCATCAAAGTTCCTCAAAGAGACAAATTTGACATCTACCTGGACGTGATGTCCGGGAACTTTCTTGGCATAGCGTCGAGTGTGAATAACTCTACGGGGCACTCTTTTCGGCAAGCGTCTCATTCCGTTTCGAACGAGAGTGCGGTAGACGCTGGATTCTGAGGTTTTAATCCCATGGTAGCGCTCAAGGTACCAGGTGATTCTCTCGGGTCCTAGTTTATATATCTGTCTAAGATGAAGGATCTTATCAACGACCTCTTGAGCTAATTTTCTTGGATGGTTTCGGGCAACAGGTTTTTTCCTAACCAAACCTGCCTTTCCTTCTTTATCGAAGACTCTCTTCCAATTATAAAAGGTTGACCTCAGTACTTCGAATTCGCGACAAGCCTCGGTCGCAGGGCGGCAAACCTTGGCATATTCAAGAATTGTCAATTTGAATCGGATTCGTAGTGCCTCTCTGAGTTCTTTTTGCATCTGTCAGACCTCCTTTTCGTTCCTTACAAAATAACATAAAGTGTCCAGGAGGGTCTGACATACCTACAATTGAGTTCTGGCGAAGGGAATATAACGGAAATAGACCTCAAAGTTCTTTAGGGTATAAGCCACCAGCCCCAGAGGCTTATGAGGTTAAAAAACTAACTCTTAGGGTGGTACATTGATGGGGGCAGGTCATCCTAGTTGTTAGTTTTTTGTGCGTAAGTTGTTAGGAAAAGTGAGAAATTGTTAGTAGTTGTTAGTATAGGCTTTCCATGTATCTGATAAGTATTTCTAGCCACTTATTAGGACTTGATGTTTTTCATTTTAGATATTTCAGAAAGAAATTAACATCTACAAGGTTTAGTAATTCTTTCCTTTTCTTGTCCAATACTTCATAAGTCAGATTTTCGGGTAGCTTGATTATTTTCTGTGTTCCTCTCCTTATTATCCCACAACCGTTGTCGGCATCAATCACAAACATATTCAGGTCAGGCCGTGCAGCTCTTAAGCTTACCCATGTTTTCCATACATCACCTGTCCAGGTTCCTTTTCCCTGCGGCACGATTTGCATCGCCTTGGTTGTAGGATTACAATCGTGTACGACAATAGTGCCGTTGTCATTCAAAACATTCAAGGCATTTATAATATCCCTTTCTACCTGGTCGGCATGATGCAGCCCATCAATAAAAATAAGATCAAACGAATCATTATTTATGGCAAAAAACTCATCAGATGTCATTTGGTAAGCAGCATTTAAACTTTTTTTAGGGTCGACACCAATTTTTATTCTGCAGTTAATCCAGTCGAAATTATTTGCCCTTTGACCCTGGCCAATCTCCAAGTAAGATTGATAATTGTACCTTTCTACTAAAGTATTCAGTATCGTCGTTCTTTTTATTTTGCGCTGGGGTGAAATAGAGTCATAATGCAATATTGATGAATTTGTATCACTGATCATATTTGCTTCCCTTTTTGCAGATACCCTGGCATAGACTCTTCTGAAAACGTAATATCCGGTTACAGCATTCAAGAGGATAGAAAGCACTAAAATCGCATATATATATCTATTGGGTATTTTCATTTTGCTTTAATTATATTAATGAATATCTCCATGTCAATTTCATGAAGGCTGTTATTCCAAATTTGAACTGACCGCTGACCTACCACCATTATTGTTAAACATACAAAGAGTCCCATGATCATAAGCTTCTGGATTACATCAAGGCTAGCGAAGTACAGCCAGACGATAAAGACAAAAACAGATATGCTAGAACCTTTCCTCCTATTCATTCATATTCTAGAGTATATTAAGAAAATATAATAAGAATAATTTGGGGAGTGATAAGCTATGAAGAAAGCCATTATTATCATCGTGGTTTTTGTGGTTGTAGGTATTCTTCTTTTTTTGGAGGTTCGAGGCTACCGGATAGGGGAGAATGCTCAACCGACAAACACAGCCACCATGAAAAGGGGAAGCATATCGAAGACCATAGTGGCCATTAGTAAGATCGAAGCGCTTTACAAGGCTGAGAAATATATGAATTTCCTTTTTGACCCTGCTCCAAATTCTTCACAATTTTCCCCAATTTCCATCCCCTGACAATCTGAAATGAGTGTATCACACTCGAAAAGACATGTTCAACGGCAAACAAGATAGATAATAGTTAATATTTTCATGTTTTCTCCTTTGTTTTATTCATTTTTTATTTATTGTTCACCCAAATTCTATCACAGTAAACCTTCTCTAAAGGTCATGCTTTTTAGGCGAATTTTTGTAGTTAAAGTTTACCAAAAGACTTATTTACTAAATTCAGATAAAATAGAACATAAATAAAAAAGGCAGAAAGTGAGATATAAAAAAATAGAATTTTTAAACGATCGTAATGAATTTATATCTCGAGATGAACTTAATGAAAAACTTCTAGTATTTTGTGAATATCCACTCCTCAATTTTGCTTTCGTTATCGCTAACGTATTAGCAGAAAATTCAGTCTCTAGTCCCATATACCCTTTTGGAAAAAAGATAACCGATGTCTTAAGAGAAATATCAGAGCTAGCTGATATAAAAGCAGAAATAATAAAACTCGTGGAAAAATACTTTCTCACATCTTATCCTCCTGATTGTGTAAGATTTTTAAGTACGCTTGACCCTATAAAAATTAAAAAATTCTATATTTCAGAGTTCAGATTGAAATCTCTTTTTAATTATATAGATGAGGCTATAAAAAGATTAGAAGAAATGATCAATCTTAGTATTGTCCATCAAGTAATACCCAATGCAGTAGTAGCTCAGGCTATAAAAGTCCGAGCTCGAGCTTATTGGCCTTTTTATAAAAAACATAGACGACCATTTAGCGTTGCTACCCAAGTTTCATCTTTGTGGTCTCTAGTTCTCCGTCATAAAAACGCGATTCATTGGCAAAATATATAGAACCTTATCTGTTGGTCTCTTGAAAATGTCGAAGGTTCTACTTACGAATCAAAATTAGATTTTCCCCATGGAAAAGGAGAAAAAGCAATAGGAGGTAATATAAATGTACTAAAGAATCAATATAGGAGAATAAAAAAACCATACTCTGTCCTAATCAGCACATCTTCTTATCGCGATTATTTCCCAACCAAGAATAATAAACCAGAAAAGCCTTATCTTTTCTCAAATACAGTAATCTCAGTTAAATTTTATCATAATAAAATTAAAACAATTTATAAGGAAAAAGATAAATTAAAAGTAAGAGAGTCCTTCTTTGAACCTGATACAAAAAAACATGAAATTAGGGAATATGAAAAAGATGAAGAAAAAAAGGAAGTTAGTCGTTTGTTAATGAGGATTGTATAAGATATAATATACCATTTTTAGAAAAATGCCAGATTGAAAAATGTTTGTATTTCCGTCTATTGCAGAAAATTTTCCTGTTTGTCTACTCGAAGCAATGCTGGCTGCAACAGCTATCGCGGCAACAGACATCAAACCATGCCGCGAGGTGCTCGGCGATACAGCGTTTTATTTTCTTCCGGGTGATGTGACGACACTGCGGGAGAGAGTTTTCGATCTCTTAAACCATGAACAAAAACGAAAGGAGCTTGCAAAAAGAGCACGCCAAAGGGTACTGCAACAATTTAGTTGGGATCGTGGTGGCCAACAGTACCATGACCTCTTTTTCAAAATCGCAAAAGGTAAGCGGGATAATGTTTAACTGGTGATGACATGATTAGATTACTCATTCTTCCAGGTGATATACGTTATAACCAAGGAGACATCGCAATATGTCTTGCTGTGGTCCGTCTAATTAAAAAGGCTATTCGCGGTGCACAGGTCTTTATTTGGAGTAAATCTCCATATCTCCCTGGCGGTTTTGATGGTGTTCATTTTGAATCAAGTGGTATTTTCCGCAAATTAAAGACGCTTCTTACTGCTCAAATTGTACTCTGGGGCGGTGGACAGCTTCTCCAGGGAAACCGCAGCATAGTAAAAATCCCCTTTTGGATTGCCCGTATTTTACTGCTCAGGATATTCGGCAAAAAAATCATGGGATTTGCTCAAGGTATCGGGCCTCTTTCAGGATGGGTGAGTCGGAAATTAGTTCGGTTTGCAGTCGGTTGTTCAGATGTTTTCACCGTTCGAGATCATCAATCGATGAAAATCCTTATGGATATGCATGTGCCCAAGGAAAAAATCTTTTTGACAGCAGATCCTTCCATAACACTTCTGCAAAAAATTGATACCCTTCGAAAAAATGAAGCCAAGCCTATCGAATTACAACTCAAGTCATCAGGAATCATTGGGTTATCTCTGCGGTATACCTTTCATCACCGACAAAACCGCCTCATTCCGTTTCAGTTGCTTCCAGCCCGTCTACGTCGCCATGCATTTAACTCCAAGAAGTTTCATCATTTTGTCTCGTTAATGATTGCTTTATGTGATCGGATTATTGAAGAGCTTAACGTAGCCATCCTTATCATACCAATGTACATGGCCCCATGGGAGAGTGACGACATCATCGCCAAAGCATTGGCTAGAGGAATATCTCGGAGAGAGCGGGTTCACATTTTTTACCCAAAGCATTCTGTTGAAGAAACCTTAAACATGTTACGTCAACTTGATGCATTTATTGGCACACCCATGCACGCAACGATTTTCGCGACATCGCACTATGTCCCTACTATTGCCCTATATTATGAGCCAAAGGGTAAAGAATATTTTCATCTCATCGGACAGGAAGAGTTGGCTCTCCCGCTTGAGGAAATATGGGACAACAATGGAACAGAAAAAGTTTTTAATCATATCCGGATGATGTGGTCTGGAAAGGATCGAATCCGCAAAGACCTGATACAAAAAATCCCGGAAGTTTACAGAAGGGCAAACTTAAATGAAAAACACCTTTCATCATTTTTAATCCGAAGCAGACTGAATAAGAGGCCAGCAAATTGACACTCAATAGAATTCAGCAAAGTCTGAAGCTCTGGCAGAACAGGAAACTTCCCCCACAGAAGCTGCGAGCGCATCAAAGCCGACAACTCCGGAAGCTTATTAGATATGCATATGACTTTGTCCCATTTTACCGTAAGCTATTTGACCACGCTGGGATTGATCCGAATGATTTTCGTGGCCTTGAAGACCTGCAGTATCTGCCTGTCATTGGCCGCGAAGATATTCAATCTGCATCTGTTAATGAATACCTCTCCACTGTTGTCGATAGACAGTCGTGCATAGAAAGATGGACGAGTGGCTCCACTGGACAACCGCTCATTGTTTTGTCGCAAAAATCGGATCTGGATATTGAATCCCTTGGGTGGATTCGAACATGGTTACGACTCGGACTCAAATTAACCGATGTGCAGGCATCAATCAAGGATCTTGAGGATGACTTCAGCTATGAAGGCAAAATTCACTGGTTTCAGCGCCTCGGTTTCCTACGGGTCAAGTACTTTGATATGTATGACCCTCCTCAGGAACTCATTCACCGCCTCTCCAGTATCTCTCCTGATATAATCAGAGGACATCCATCCATTCTTGAGGTGCTTGCAAAAGAAATACAAGACACGCCAAAAAATCATCAGATACGTCCGCGTCTAATTTTCACTACGGGCGAAAGTCTTAACCCAAAAACCATCTCTTTCCTGGAAAACACGTTTTATGCTCTGGTTCATGATTGCTATGGTGCAACCGAAGCCGGCTGTGTAGCTTGGCGCTGTTCCTTATGCGATTCATATCACCTTAATGGTGACATGTCATACGTGGAAGTACTCGACAACGGCCGACCGGTCTCTCACGGTGAAACCGGAGAAATTGTCATTACAAACTTGTTTTCTTTTGCCATGCCTTTCATCAGATATTCACTCAATGATCTTTGCCGACTTGACACCAGCGGTTCTTGCCTTGAGGCCAAAGGCCTCCCCGCCATTAAAGAACTTTTAGGCAGAAGGTTTGATCAGATTGTGCTGACCGATGGGCGAGTAATCTCGGGGGAATTCTTTATGCCTGACCCTGTTAAGGGAATTTACAAATATCAAGTTATTCACGAGAAAGATGAGCAAAAGCGCAAAGATAGGATAACCATACAGATCGTAAGAGGCAAAAATTATCAAGCCGAGCTGCTTGAACAGATCAGACAGGGGCTTCAAGATTGGCTCGGAGAACGATGTGAAATTTCAATAAAATTTGTACAATCAATACCGTCCGATCACAAAAAGAAATTCCGGACAATTATCTCCCGAATTGATTCTCTGTCATGAAACGAAATTGTCTTAAATGAGTAGTAATTCTATTGCTCGGGGAACTCTTTACCTTGGTGCACAGCAGGTAGTCGCTGTCATCCCTATGATTATGCTACACGTAGGCACCAGCCGTCTTTTAGGCCCCAGGTTATACGGATTCTTATCTGTTATTCAAGCCATTTTAGCCATTTTAATATTTACAGTACTGATGGGAATTCCGCATACGATTTCGAAATTTACGGCTGAAGATACCCGTTTTGCAGCATGTCTCATGAAGCAGGGACTATTCATGCAGAGTGGAATCGCTTTTATACTCGCTGCCATACTTTACTTTTCTGCCGAGATACTGTCAGAGCTCCTCAATAATCCACATCTCGTCCCACTATTACGGATAGGGGCGTTTGCTCTTCCTCTTACCGGTTTGGCATTTGTCTTCATCAATACCCTTAATGGAATTCAGGCATTCAGAAAACAGGCCATAGCCCTGGGTTCCTTGAACATTTTTAAGGTGACTGGAATCCTCTTATTTATCGTTCTCGGATTTGGCGTGGAAGGAGCAGTTTGGGGAATCGTACTTTCATCCGCTGCAACGCTCCTGGTATCAGCTCTTTTGTGCAAAGGCATTATGGGGTCCATGTCGCCTGATTTACGCAGGATTTCACTTTTCAGCGTCCAACTTATTATAACGTACATAATAGTGGAAATAGCCGAGTACATCGATCTCCTAATGTTGCAGTCACTCGGATCCAAGCCTGAAGATGTCGGCCTGTTCAATGCTGCCGACGCACTTACAGGAAGCCTGGAATCAATCTTTATTCCACTCCTCATCGTATTGTTTCCAGCTATATCTCAAAAAGTTACCGCAAAAGAAACGAGCACGCTGGCTGTCTATATGCGTAAATCTCTTTATTACGCCTTCATTATTGTAACTCCGCTTGTTTTCGGATCTTATTTTATTGCACGGGAAATTTTAACTGTGTTTTATGGTGCTCAGTATCTTGATGCAGCGTTTGCTATAACCCCCTTTGTGATAGCCACCCTCTTTTTTATTACATACGAGTTGCTTGACACATTCATACGCGGTTCTGGCAATGTATTGCTTTCGTTGAGCTTGGCAGGCGGTATTTTTATAGCCCATGTGACATTCAATGCAATACTCATCCCACGTTATGAGATATATGGTGCAGTTGCTACAAACCTAATAACCGCTGTATTATCTAGTCTTGCTGCAGGTATTTACGTAATGCGAAAGCTCCGTTTGCGAATTCGCTGGTATTTATCCGGAAAAATCTTTTTCTTCTCATTTGTAGCATTTTCTCCTTTTCTTCTCTGGAAACCGGGCAATGAAGTGAGCTGTCTGTTGATGGCATTTGTTTGTCTGGGAATTTATGGTGGGCTGCTCATTGCAGGAAAAGTCATTAGCCACTCCGAACTGGTAAAAATAAGAACATTATGCAAATCTGTTTTTAAAAAGCGGACCGCTCAAACATAAAACTAGAGCTACTGTAAGCATCCTTTTAGAATCCAGATATTTTTACAAAATCCACATGCAGGTCATCCTCCTTCCCCTTTCCTATCTTTCCTAATGGGCCGCTAATTCGCTCAGCTTTTTTTCAAACATCTGAACTACAATCTAATATGAGATAGTTTAAACTGAAGCTAATACTATTGACCTGCCCCCATTTATTGATACACCTGCAAAGATAGAGGTCTGTAATCAATGGCCTCTGGAGCAGGTGGTTTATAGCCCAAAGAACTATGCGGCCGGAACTGGTTGTATTCCCTCCGCCAGTTCTCTATGACTACCCTAGCCTCCAACAGAGTATCAAAGATCTCTCCATTGAGCCACTCATCCTTGAGTTTGCCTATAAATGACGCCACATATCCATTCTCCCAAGGGCTCCCAGGTTCAATGAACAAGATGCTGACACCGATCCTGGCAAGCCAATCTCTCACCGCTTTAGACGTAAATTCGGGTACGTTGTCAGAGCAAATGTAATCTGGGATGCCTCGATTAGCAAACAGCTCATACAAATGATCCAACACATCCTGGGACCTGATCCTCCGTGCTACAAATATGTTCAAACACTCTCTGGTGTATTCATCCATGATGATCAAAATGCGTATTGCTCTACCGTCTGTGGTCCTGATCATGGCCAGATTATAGCTCCATACATGGTCTTCTTTCTCAGCACGTAGCCTGATACACGATCCATCCATTAACCATAAGCGTCCCTTTTTTGGCTGCTTCTTCGGCACTTTTAACCCTTCCTGCCTCCAGAAACGCTTTGCTCCACTTGTAATACATCGTGGGGTGAATGCCTTGTCTCCGACAAAGATCCGTTATGCTCTCTTCACCTCTTAGCCTCTCCAATACAATCCGGATCTTCTCCTCGGCTGTGAATTTACGACGAGTTTTGCGTTTAATCTCCCGGACTAAGGATTCAGGTGAGGCTTTTGTTTTGACACTCATAGATATCTCTTTGCTTGGTTTTATTATATGCAAACCATAGCTTAGAAAATATCATGAGTTGTCCAAATCTTGCTGACGCCAAATAATCCAAAACTTCACTTGTCAGCTTAATTGAAAACATGATTTTTTTAAGATATTTAATAAAATGCAGTTTTCAAAAATAATATCTGATACCAATGCCCCCAGTCAATCCAAACTCTGTAGCGGGCACTAAATCCAGTAAAGGTCCAACTTCAAGGAAAATATCTAAAGGCGCTTTTTCAAAGATATAATTTATGCCTAATGGAACTCGTATTCCAACTCTACTCTTCTTCTCTGTCTTAACTCGCCCCCCAATACCATAATAAAATAGAACCTTGCCCTTTTTTTCTTTAAATAGATTGAAGTTATGAAAAAGATAATCTATATGCAAATGCAGCGAATCATTGTTGCCAAATGACCAAGCAATCCCTCCGTCTATCGCAGTTCTACTTCCCACCCTGTTCTTGAAACTAATCCCAGTTGGCTCACCTAAAATGATACCTAAACCGAAACCGCTGTCCTGAGCTGCTGCATTGCCGGAAGAAAATGCAGTTAGTAATATAAATATTACAACAGCTGACCTATTCATTATTAAGTCTCCTTCTATCTGATATAAATCTATTTCTATACGAGAGTGCGAATTTATTATCTTCCATCGTCTCTTTATTAAGTTTTTAATAAAATATTGTCTCGTCATTAGAAATAGGTCAATAACCTATTGGGATGAATAAAGGGGTGAATTAGAGAGGATTAGTAATCAGCAGGTCGATGGATTCAATTTTCCTGCTGGCTCCATGGGCAGGTCTCGAACCTAGAACCTAGTGGTTAACAGCCGCTTTGATTTTTCAGAATCCAGAGATTAGAGTATTATTATCAACAAATTTGTTATCAACAAAACTTTGGATGTAGAAAATGCCCATCATCCATATAAATGGCTGGGAAGGTTTCGGACAAGAAAAAGCCAAAATCACAATCCAAAATATAACTAAGGTCTTTGAAGATTTAGGGATTCCCAATCTGCGGTCGAAGTGATTGTACATGAAATCCAGAAATCTCACTGGGGAATAGGTGAAGAGCCTGCTTCAGAGAAGTTTAAAGATATATCTGCTTAACCGCTTATTCTTCCTCCGGCTTAAGCTCCATGCCGGGTTGCTGGTTCATCCATAAGAAATCTTCCTGTATCCAATACTCTGCAATCTTGCCTTCACTGATTCGATATAAGAGTAGCTGTCCTATTTTATGAATTTTACCTGTTGGAGAAATCCCTTTGAACCACCCTGTTTGAATTGCGCTGGCAGTATTCCTGGCCAATACTTTATCACCTTCAGCAAGCATATCCTCAATCTTATGGGTTATATTTCCAAAATTTTGAAAAAATGAGGTAACACGTTTTTTCATCTCTTCACGTGAGAGTGGCTCAAAACTACCAGGAAAGTAAATTCGACAATCAGGAGAGTAAACTTCATCAATGATATCAATATTTCCTTTGTCAATCTCCTCAAGATAACGCTTTACAAGAGCTCTATTCTGTCCTCAACCTCTTAGCCCCTCTAATACAATCCGGATCTTCTCCTCGGCTGTGAATTTACGACGAGTTTTGCGTTTAATCTCCCGGACTAGGGATTCAGGTGAGGCTTTTGTTTTGACACTCATAGATATCTCCTTGCTTGGTTTTATTATACGCAAACCATAGCTTAGAAAATATCATGAGTTGTCCAAATCTTGCTGACGCCAAATAGTTAATAAACTCAGTCCCGCTCGCCTCATATATGTATGGAGTTTCTAAAAGGGAGCTCTAAACAACTGATTACGGAAGCTCAGAAATAACCTTACGATATTCATCCTCTGTAAAGGCACGAAGAGTCTCAGTGCGTATGTTCCCTTGAGAACCAATGGACAAAGCCAGCTTAGCTACGGTTTCATCATCAGGAGCTTCAGATATGATGACAATATCATATGATCCCATCACCAAATAGAACTCTTTCAATTCTGCTCCCATAGCTTGAAAGGCTTGTTTCGCTGCATCAAGCCTAGCAGGACTCTCTTTGATTCTCTCTATCCCTTGGGAAGTGAACTTAAGCAGTGAAATGTAAGTAGCCATCTTACATCCTCCTTTTTTGAAGTTTTTTGCTGAAAATATTTTAAGCTATTTGAAAATATATGACAAAGCTAGTGCAATTCCTTACAACTCAGCCAGCCTCTTCCTAGCATATTCAACTTAGGGGAGGCCGGGATCAGCGTCTTTCCAGAGGGAGAGGAATTTCTCGTAATAATCTATGGCTTTACCATAATCGTATCTTTGCTCATTAACATTACTCAGATCCCTCCTCCAACTAGCTTTCAGTTGATTTTGTAATGAAAAATTGTTTTCTCGATCAAAGAGAATGCTGTCTTGTTATTCCTCTTGAGATTTCTTATGCTGAGAAAGCTTATACTTTGGTCAACAACATTTATGCGACGAAGAAATCACTTATATTTTTATTTGTTACTTGTCAGTTGAACCTTCCATTACCCACAAATCTCCGATATCCTCTTCCCAGGTGAAAAAGAGCTGGCGTCCATCAGTAGCCAGTGCTACACCTCCTAAACTACCACGCTTATCCTTTAAATCTGTAACCTGACGTACGACTCCGTCTTCAACCGAAATCTCCCAGAGGTTCCCTGCACTCTCTCCAGCCCCGGTGAAATAGATCTTCTTTCCATCCGGTGACCATCGCGGATAGAAGACACCAACCTCTGTTAGAAGCTCTGGGCGTCCGCCACCCTCAGGGGCTCGCCACAAACATGCGTTGCCAGATCGATCAGAACGAAAAACCAGCCAATCTCCATCTGGCGACCAACTGGGCCAGGCATCATCTCCGGTATCCATTGTCACTGGCTTCGCTTCACCTCCCTCAGCAGGAATCACCCAGATGTCTAAGTTTCCTCTCCGACCTGAGGCAAAGGCAACCTGCTGGCCGTCGGGTGACCACACAGGGCCCACATCCGATTCCACATCCTTAGTCAATTGACGCATCGGGCCTTCGCCCATCGGCATCAGCCAGATATCACGGTTTCCACTCCTAGCAGAATAGAAGGCGATCGCCTTCCCATCGGGCGACCAATCAGGTGCCCAGTCAGGTGCAGGATCTGTCGTCACCTGCTGCATTTCAGAACCCTCCAGCGGCATCATCCAAAGATCCTGATTCCCACTCCGATCAGAACTGAACAACAATCGCTTGCCATCAGGCGATATATCCACAAATTCGATGAAAGCCTGGTCGAACGTCACCTGCTGGGCGTCCGCCCAAGTCGCCGGACGATTCGGTTTGATCGGTACTCGCCAGAGATTGGCTACTAACCGACCTTTCGAATAGGCTACCTTCATCCCATCATGAGATAAAAGAGCATGCCGGATTCCGATTCCTGTCGTCACTGGCTGAGGAGAATCTACGGGTTTGCCGTCCTCTCCTATCTGTATTTGCCACAGGTCCATGCTTCCCGAACGATTCGAGACAAAATACAGGTGCCTTCCATCAGGTGACCAACTCGGACTCCAGTCATTGAATCGCCCGTCCGTTATGGGAAAGCAATTTTCACTCTCGATATGCTGCACCCAGATCTGTGTGGCATCTGGTGTAATATTCCAAGCATCCACATAGGCGAAGAAACGCCCATCAGATGACCAGTTTAGATCGAAACGAATATTGCCTTTCCTTCCTTGAATGGGTAATCGTCGGGAATCACCGGTACTAAGGGATACGATATCAACGAAGAATTTAGTGGCATCTCTGACCATACAAGCCAATTCTGTCCCTTGTGTTGACCATTGGGGAGGACTCCACAACAATTGTGAAAGGACTTTCACCTTTCGAGGAGGCCCGGCTAAGGCCGACATCACGAAGTACCCGCCTCCATCTCGATCTGACCAAAACGCAATCTGCCGACCATCAGGAGACCAACTGGGATTCATGTCCATCCCCGCGTAGTCCTCTGTACGATTCACAGCTTGGCCGCCGTCCACCTGCGTTACCCAGATGTCCCAGTTCCCACTCTGATACGATTGATAAGCCAGTCTACTGTTGTCCGGGGACCAAGTGGGATAATCTTCCACACCGACGGCAGAAGTAATCTGGACAGGGTGAACGAATTGAAGCACCTTTTCCTTTGGTCTTAGAAGAAGATAACCGAGAATTGCCCCAAGAATGATTAATATTACTATAACAGGAATGACAAGCTTTTTTATTCCTAAAGTTACAGTGATTTCTTTCGAGGTAATAGGCTTTTTCTCTGGAATCACTCTTTTTGTGGTGGACTTGTCTTTCTCTATGTTCTCTAGCTCAGCTCTTAATTCTACTGCACTCTGATACCTTTTCTCCATATCCTTTTCCAAACACTTCAGTATCAATTGGCTGAGATCATCAGTTAGTTGTGCATTAAACTCTCTGGGATCTTTGGGTTCTTCAGTCTTATGCTTCACGGCTACGGTTAATGCCGTATCTCCTTC
>CAYGBE010000052.1:0-19208 GCA_964348065.1 uncultured archaeon | reverse complement strand
CATGATGAAAAATTAAAAGAAGCTGTTAGTGGATTTTGTTATGAATTTAACAGAGATAAATCTAAAGATGGAGTGACAAAAGTAGATCTTGTTAGTTCACCAGTTGAAATTTAAAAGCTTCTATTAATAAACATTTTTTATGGAAATCAAGTTTTTAACAGAACCGGCTTTGTTATTAGAAAATAAGGTTTTAGTAATTGCTGATCTACATATTGGAATAGAATATGAAATCTTTAAATCAGGAATTACAATACCATCACAAGTTGAAAAACTAGAAAAAAGAATAGATAATCTGATAAAACAAACAAAAGTAAAACACTTAGTAATTCTAGGTGATGTCAAACATCAAGTTCCAACTATTTCTTGGCAAGAATACAGAGAAATTCCTAAATTTTTAGAACACTTTAAAATTAAAATAAGTATAATAAAAGGAAATCATGATGGAAACATCGAAAGATTAGCTCCAAATGAAATTGATATTTATGATCCCCCAGGATTTAGGATAAATAATTTTCTTCTTACTCATGGTCAAGCTTGGCCTTTTATGAGTGATTTGGAAGCAGAAAACATTATAATGGGTCATGTTCATCCTGCTGTTGAATTTTGGACTGAAAATTTTAGAACTATAGAGTCTTGTTGGTTAAAGTGCGAGGTTGATAATGAAAAATTATTTAAAAAATATAAAATTAAAACTAAGTTTAAACAAGGAATTGTTATGCCAGCTTTCAATCATTTGATTGGAGGCATGGCTTTTAATTCTAAAGACTTCGAACCAATAGGACCTTTATTAAAAAATGAAGTGTTTAAATGGAAAAATGGTGAAGTATACCTTTTAGATGGAACTTTATTAGGGAAATTAAAAGATTTAAAAATTAAATAACTTTTATTGAACCATTTCTTCCAATTCCCAATTGAAGTACATCTCTAAATTGTTTTGTAAAACCATCTGTTATTTCTACTTCGTTTCCTTTTTCTATACCTTCAGACTGTTTTCCCCATAAAACCATTTTTATAGAACCAGTATCATCCTCTAAAGTAGCTTCAGTTAGGGTAGTTACAGTTCCAAACTTTGTCATGATTTCTCTTGGTTCTGTTAATTCTGTTATTTTGGCTTTTATACTCACATTATTCATTCCAACTTTTAACTCATTTATTTTCATAAACTCACTCTTTAAAATAATACTTTAGAAGGTTTATAAAATTATATTATATACAACATTAATTAATTTAATATTATGAAAAAACTGTTGTTAATTTCTGTTTTCATAATACTAACCTTTTCCCTTTTTTCTAAGTCAGTAAACGCACTAAGTCCGTTGCATACAGAGGGAAGATACATAATGGATGAAAATAGCAATATTGTTATTTTGCATGGTGTACATTATGGAACTCATATAAATGTTCCAGCAGGTGGGTGGGTTCCTGAAGGAGCTACTAACGACGAACCGTGGGGGCATACAACTTGGAATCCTGATGCAATTCAATATAACTTGGACAAAATGGCTGAATATGGTATCAATGCTCTTAGAATACATCTTCCAACTTTGGAACGTTGGTATAGAAACAATGTTGAGGCTGGTGGTATCAATGCTCCAACAGTGAGAGACGAAATTCACTATGTTATTCAAGAGGCAGAAAAAAGAGGAATTTATGTCATACTATGTCCATGGACTCTAGCATACACAGGACCTGGAGAACAGACTGCTATTCCTTTTGACTATTATAATGACTCCGAAGGAAAATACGGACCCCCTGGTACTTACGGAAATTTCACTTATGGTGCCCAAGTGGGAATACATCAAACTCCAGAAGATTTTATTGACTATTGGGTTGGAGATGTCAATTCCTTATATACAGAGTATGGAAATTACACAAATGTAATCTATGAACTTTGGAATGAAGCTAATGGGTGGGTTTCAGGTTGGGATTTAGAACGAGCATATTTTGATGTTTGTCAAGAGATTGTCAATAGATTGCGAGCAAAGGGCGATGAGCATCTTGTTATTTATTCATTTGGTTATTCTGGTTATTTAAGCAACATGGCAATGGACAGGGGGCTTGTTCTCAACGGAACCAACATTGTTTATAACATCCATGCTTACAGAATTCATAATGGTGCGCAACCACCCGACCAGATACCATATTCTTGGCATTGGCGGGATGCAGCTCACGAGTATAGTGATGTTGAAGCCAGATATTTACTAACTGGTTTATACGGTCCTGCTAGTGAACGAGGTTATTATGTGCAGAACGTGATTGATAGAAACCTTCCATTGATAAATGGAGAGTTTGGATACCATTCTCAAGGTGCTGATTTAGAACTTCAACTTTATGATGAAGATTGGGAAGCCATGTGGTTTTATAATACCATGAAATTTTTACAAGATCTTGGATATGGTTATACAGCATTTCAATGGAAACATGCAGGCATGATTTTCACCCCATTTGAAGATTGTAATGAAGATAATCCTTGGCTTCCTCCTTTAAATAGAGGAGGGCTAATGCTGATAAAAGCAATTCAAGAAGCTATAGGAGATTATCCAGTCAACATAACAGGAATAGTTACTGATTCTGAAACTGCTTCACCAA
Organism: uncultured archaeon; assembly: GCA_964348065.1. Lineage (GTDB taxonomy): Archaea > Aenigmatarchaeota > Aenigmatarchaeia > Aenigmatarchaeales > Aenigmatarchaeaceae > CS1-C013. The sequence continues at coordinate 16,619 of CAYGBE010000052.1, read as the reverse complement.
TTGAACAAGCAACAGTTTCATGCAATATTTATGCTGGTATTACAAATTCCACTGGTGAATATAAAATAGGAATGCCTTCAACTGGCTATTGTGATTTAACTGCTAGTAAATCAGGGTATACAACCAATTCTACTTTTCTAAGTTTTCCTATCAATGGAACTTATAGTCAAGACTTTGTTCTTGATCCAATAAAAATAAATGTTGCTGGTAAACTTATAGATAAAAACAACAACCCGATTCAAACAGATATTACTATCTATCAAGAAGGAAAAGAAAATGTAGTTGCGACAAATCAAACTGTTGATGGAGATTATACTTTAATACTTCCAGCAGATACATATGATATCCAATTCAACATCTCAAATTTCTTTATAAAACTTCTTTCTGTTGATGTTATCTCTGATATTACTGATATAATAAATTATGTAAACTACAGCTCAGATAAATTGTCTTTCATTTCTAATATAGACAATCAAGAATTTCAAATTTTAACCCCATTTCCAACTAGAGTGCTATTAAACAATTCAAAAATAGCAAACTCTTCCCTTCCTCTAAATGACAATACATACTACTATAATCCTTTAACTAATGTTTTGCATCTCAAAACAACTCCTGATTTAAAATCAGACTGCATATATGAATGCTGTGAAGATGAAGAGAGATATCGTGATAAACCATGTGTTTCTGGCTACTACTGTTCTAACAAGGTTTGCTATGCAAAAATCACTTGCCCATACGAATGTTGTGTAGGTGAAGAAACATACATTGATAAACAATGTCCTCCTGAACAAGGATGCTCCAATAATATTTGTCTACCATCTACAACTTTCGGAAAAGTAGATATAGGAGGAAGTTCAACTCCTATTTACCAACATAATATTGCTGGTTCCAAATTCCCGCTTAGTATAGATGGAACAGTAACAGGAATTAGCGTTTATTTAACAAGTACTGGAAGTGGTTCAAAAGAATATAGTGCCATGATTTATGACTCTTCACTTAATTTTGTTGCCCGAAGTAGACAAAGTTTAGCTTTGCCATTAAGTGGTTGGTATAACTTTACATTTTCACAAGGGCTAACTGGCGGTGATTATTGGTTATTCGTTTGGGGAGAAGCAGGTATTCCTTCAACCTTCATATACTATGATGCAGGAACTTCAAACCAATATGGGCTAAGGTACCAAACATATGATGGTGCATCTGACCCAATAAGTAGTTGGGATATTCAAGAAGATTACAGCATGAGCATCTACGCAACTTATACAATTAGTTAATAGATCCATACTTCTCTTATATCACGGTCCCAACCCAGTATATCATAACCAATAGAATTAGCACTACCAGATATTCTCCCAAACCACCTGTTTTTACTGGCCCATTAAATTTTGGTTTTTTTATTGGCCACAAAGGCATTATTCCCCTATGAGTTAGAGAGTCTCCAATTAAATGTGAAATAAAACCAATAGAAAATATAATACCAGCTTCTCTGTTAAATATAATACCTGAAGTAAACCCTACGAAGAGCATTAAGATTAAAATCCAGATATTATGGAATAATTTTCTATGATATTTTCTAGGTCTTGCATCTAAGTCAGGAATTAAAACTCCTACAAAAGCAAATATTGCCATGTAAATTGGAAAATCTAAAATAAACCCAAAAACCACTAAAACTAAAAACCCCAATATGAAGTGAGACATTTTTTCCATAAGTTAAACTTATAAGTTATGTCTATATAATTCTTTACTTATGAGGCCCAAAGCAATGTTTTTCGATGTTGATGGAACAATAATACCGTTGAGTGTGGCAATTAAAAGTTTTCAAGCGACTTGTAGACATTTTAAGTTGAAAGTCTCAAACTATAGAGAACTGGTGGCTGTTACAATAGGTTATAAATTAACTGATATAATAGAAAAAATGATTCCAGAAGCAAAACCAATTGAAAAAGAATTTATAAAATACTTTGAAGACCATCAAATTAAGAATTTTAAAAAATATGGAAAGATTTTACCTTATGTTAAAATTACTTTTAAAAAAATCAAAAAAAGAAAAATAAAAATAGGAATTGTTACAACCAAAAAGAGCAATGAAGCAAGGGCAATTCTCAAAGGATATAAATTATCTTATAATGTTTTAGTTGGAAATGATGATGTAAAACATATAAAACCTTCTCCTGAGCCAGTTTTAAAGGCTTGTAAAAAACTAAGATTAAAAACAAAGGATTGTATTTTTGTTGGTGATCACCCATTTGATATGAAAGCTGCAAAATCTGCTGGATGTTTAGCAGTAGGAGTTTTAACAGGTTGGGGAAATAGAAAGAGTCTTAAGAAAGCAGGTGCAGATTATATTATAAAAGATTTAAGAAGTCTAATTAAATTATTAGAATAGGTGATCAAGTTCAATAAATTTTATATAACTACTGCAATTGATTATACAAACTCAAAACCACATTTAGGCCATGCTTATGAAAAGATTATTGCAGATGTTATTGCTAGATGGCAAAGAGTAAAAGGGAAAGATGTACTCTTCTTAATAGGAACAGATGAGCACGGACAAAAAGTTGAAAGAGCTGCAATTGCTGCAGGCAAAGATCCTAAAGAATTTGTTGATGAATTAGTTAAGTTCTTCAAAGAGCTTTATGAGAAATTGAATATTTCTTATGATGATTTTATTAGAACAACAGATGAAAGACACATAAAAATTGCAAAAGAAATATTTCAAAAAGTTTTTGATAAAGGAGAAATTTATAAAGGAACCTATGAGGGTTTATATTGTGTTTCTTGTGAGGCCTTTTATACTGAGAAAAACGCTGTTGAAGGAAACTGCCCAGTTCATAAAAAATCATTAGAGTTGATAAAAGAGGAATCATACTTTTTCAAAATGAGCAACTATCAAGATAAAATAGTAGGACACATAAAGAATAATAAAAATTTTATTTTTCCAGAACAAAGAAGGAATGAGATATTAAAAAGACTTGAAGAACCTTTAAGAGATTTGAGTGTTTCCAGATCTTCCTTTAAATGGGGAATACCCCTTCCAAAGGATCAAGAACATGTTATTTATGTTTGGTTTGATGCCCTGTTAAATTACATAACTGCAATAGATTATCCTAATGAAAAGTTCAAGAAATATTGGCCAGCTGATATACAGGTTATAGGAAAAGACATCTCATGGTTTCATACAGTTATCTGGCCTGCAATTTTGTTTGCTTCTGATATTAAATTACCAAAAAACGTTTTGATTCATGGATTTGTTAACATAGAAGGAGAAAAACTATCAAAAACAAGAAAAATTATTATAGATCCCTTTGAGTTGGTTGACAAATATGGGGCAGATGCCTTAAGATATTTTTTGATGAGAGAGATTCCTTCTGGTCAAGATGGTGATTTTTCAGAAGAATCATTAATAAGTAGAATTAATTCTGAATTAGCAGACTCATTAGGAAATTTAGTAAATAGAGTCTTGGTTTTAACTGAAAAAAATTTTGATGGTTTTGTTCCCAAAGCTGGAAATGGAAGTAAATTAAAAAAACTAGCTTCAAATGTAGTTAAAGCAATCGATGAGTCAATGGAAAAATTGCAATTTCATGGTGTATTAAATGATATTTTCTTTTTTGTGAATGAATCAAACAAATATGTTAATGAGAATAAACCATGGGAAATCGAAGACGAGGAAAAATTAGGGCCGATTTTGTACAATTTGTTAGAATCTTTAAGGTTTGTTTCAATCTTGATTTATCCATTTATGCCAGAAACTGCTGTTAAAATCAAAAAACAATTAGGTTTGGAAAGAGAATTTTCTTTTGATGATTTAAAATGGGGAGTTTTAAAACCTGGAACAAAGATTAAAAGAGATAAAATATTATTCGAGAAAATAAACAAAAAGTAAACTAAAATAAAAAATCTAAAAAAATCACTCCCTTGCTATATGAGCGAATGAAGGAGTTAGAATTACCCAATCTTCATCAATACCTGCTATGTCTCCATTTATTGCTATGCAGGTTTTTCTTAATTTATCTATAGCTCTTTTTAATTCTGAAATGTCTTTTCCTCTTAAGGTCTTTATTTTTACAAGAACTATGTTGCCGCCTCTTATGTGTTTTTGAATTCTATCTGAATCTGAGAAATCATCCATCTTGTCAACTCTTATTGGTATCTTTCCAGATGGTGTTTCTAAGTCTTCTGTATCTAATTCTATGAACTCTTCTTCGCTTAATTCTTTAAAACCTCTTCCAAAAAGTTTTTCCAAAACCATTTTTTATCAATCCTCCAAAATTATTATAATCTTAATTATATTCTAACATATAAATATCTTATTTCTGCATACTCTCCAATATTGAGACTATGTTCCAAACCTGTGTTCTAGTATACATTGGTATGTTAGGATCATTAGAAATCTCATCCATATTGGATATAACAGTGCTAATTCTTATGGCAATGTCCTGTCCATTGTTTTTTAGTATATCAACAGATTCCTGACACTTGGATCTGATGTTCCTAGGAACAGTTCTATCATTAACAATTTGCTCAATAAGAGGTATAACATTCTCAAACATGTTGGACACCTTGCCATATACATCTACTTCAATTATCTTATTTTTAAGAATTTAAATCCTTTACTATTAGGCTATCCTGCAGCCGCTTTTGACTCTTCTCGACCTTTCAGTGCTTCTTCAAACTTCTCTTGGGACTCTTTTAACTTTTCTTTTAGCCTTTTTTCTTGTTTCTGCAAGCTCTTAAGCCTTAGTTCTATGGTCTCTTTCCTTTCGTTTAATTCCTTATTTAACTCATTTTTCGTTGATTTAATAAGAATAGGACCAACAGCCTTGTAAACATCATCATGTTTAGTTTTGTTCAATTCTTCTAGAGCTTTATCAATTTCAATATTTTGCATGTTTAGAGTTTCTTTTTGTATAAGAACAGTTTGCATTTGTTGTTGAAAGGTTTGTAAATTTATTAATATTTGTTGTGCTTCAGCACTTAATTTTATTTCAGCCATTTTATGCCTCCATACTATTTAGTGAAGTTCTAATTAGTCTTATATAAGAGTTTACACCAGCTAACAAACCCGATATGTTGTCTGCTTCTATTTCTAGTTCTATTTTGTTTTCCTCAGCTTCTAGCTTAACATTGAATTTCTTCGCATCTTCAATATCAGGCTTTAGAGCTTTAATTACTATTTCTGGATTTTTACATTCTATTTCTATTTCTGCTTTCATTTCAATCTGCTTTTACCTTTTTAATGGTCTTAGGAGTTTCTTTCATTATAATTCTATAACCACAATAAGGGCATCTTATCTTGTCCTTTACTTGTTTGATTTCAATATTTTTTTTACAATTCAGACATTTATACATTCTACTCACTTTTTGGAAAATAGGCAGCACCTGCAAATTTTGTTTTACATTTTCTACAATACCAAATGCCAGGTGCGATTCTCTTTAGTGCAGACCTTTCGCAATAAGGGCATAGCCTTTCCTTTTTCATCTTGCTTTCTATTTTTCTTATTATTTTCTTAGTTTTAGTTCCATATCTAGGTCCAAATCTGCCAGTTGTGCCAACCGTTTTAGTTTTCATATCAACCCTTTAGGAGTTCTCTAATTTCTTTACTCTTTAATATTGATAAATCTACCGCTTTTTTTATTTCTTCAGTTGTGAAATAGCCTTCTCCGCCTTTTTGGGCAGCACACAACTCATCTTTTTCATTAACAGCTAAAGTTACTCTAGCTTCTAAAGCATTTTCTTCTTCCACATTAGTGTCAATCAAGAGTTTATTAGCTATTTTTACAGTTGTTATAGTTATTGGTGTGTCTCTTACAGGAAGGTCCCTTTCATATTCGCCGAAAACAACTTTACCATTTTCATATTTTGGGATTTTTGTATTTTTCAAGGCTGCTATTGATCCTAATGCTCCAGCATCAATTAAATTGCCATCATGATCTAGAACATGAATGTCAATATTTACCATCCAAACTTCCTCACCCTCTTTTATACAAAGGGACTCTAAGTCAATGCATTTACTTTCTCTTATGCCCCTGTCAATCACTCTTGAAATTTCAACTGAATTCTCATCTGGTGGTCCAGGCTCAAATTCTGGAGATGCAAGAGGAACAAGCTCTGTATTAACAATTAAAACTCCTTCGTTTGGCGTGTCTGGAAACGGTTCTCCTACACCCATTTTTACTCCAACTAAAACATGTGTATTACCCATTAGAACTCTAGCAGAACCTTCAGCGTTCTTAATAACATTTTTTTCTATTTTTATTGGTCTAAATTCATCAAATTTTCTATTATCAACCCTCATACCGTTTTCTACTAATTTTTTAACGTAGCTATTAGTCGTTTTCAACATTTTCTTCACCTGTTTTATATTTTTCTCTTAGAGCATTAACCTGTTTTTCAAAAATTTGAGCACAGCCTCTTTTGGCCAAATCAATCATTTTTAAGAACTCTTCTTTTGTTACTATTCCATCCATTTGGAATAAAACTATTTTATCTTGGTTTCCTATTGTTGCAAATGCCACATCAACATCTCCAAACTGGTCTTCATCTCCACCAACATCTAACACAATTTGACCGTCAATTTTTCCAACAGTGCAAGCGCTTATTAAGTTTCTCATTGAAATTCCAGCTTCTGCTAATGCAAGAGAAGCAGCATTTAAGCCCGCACATCTTGTTGATGCGTTTGCTTGTAGTATTACTACAAAAACCTCGATTCCAGTTTTTGGATAATCCTCAAAGAAAACAACGTTTGATAAGGCCTCTTTTAAAACCTTTGATATTTCAGTGGCTCTCCTGCTTCTACCAGGTCTTATTCTTTCTTTTGTTGAAAAAGAAGCCATTGAGTATTTACATTTTAAAACAGCTTTTTGAGGATCTTGAAGATGTCTAGGATGCATAGGCTTAGGTCCAAAAACTCCTGCTAATGCATAAGTATCTCCGTATCTAAATATAGCAGAACCGTCAGCTCTTCTTAATACTCCGACTTCTGCTGTTAGTGGTCTAAATTCTTCTAGACCCCTACCATCTAATCTTTTTCCGTCTATAATCATTTTTTCTGGTTTACCAATTTTACTCATTTAATCACCTATCTTAATAATTTTTATTTCATTAGTTTCAGTATCATAAATTCCAAAACTACATTCTCCTTTAAAACCATGAACTTCTCCAGGATTTGCTAAAAGAGTTTTTCCTATTTTTTTTACTCTTGCTTCATGGGTGTGACCATGAAAAACAGCATCATATTTTTCTGTTGAAACTAAACTCTCTGCAAATTTGTCATTATGGCAAAATGCAATTTTTTTACCTTCTAATTCCATTTCAATCAAATACTTATCCAATTTAACATTTTTATTTTCACTTGCTAATTCTGTTATTTCATGCTGAGCACCATCAACATTGCCAAAAACAGCATAAATTGGAATTCTGGATTCAGCTAACTTTCTGAATGTAAATGGTGCACAAAAATCTCCACAAAATATAATTGCTTTTATATTTTCACCTTTCAATATGTTCAAAACCTTGTCTAATTTCCAAATGTTATCATGTATATCTGATAAAACTGCAATTTTCACTTACTCGCCCTTTTCTAATAGTTGTGAAATTTTTTCTGTTAATCCTGTTATATGGGATTCAGCGTCTATTGTTAAAATAGCCTTTGAAGCTAAAGCTTCTTTTTCACCTTTTAACCAAACAATTCCATTTTGACCAACGATTATTTGGCATTTTGTACCTTTCTTTATTAATTCAATCATTGATCCTTCTTTTCCTATTAATCTAGGAACCTTTGAAGGTGTAATTTTTAAGGTTCTTCCGCCTATTAGTTTTCTAGATCTATAATCATTCATTGTTAAACTTACTTGCTTAGATTTTGAAACATTCAAAACCTTTGCGTATATCAAATCTCCAATATCATAGTAAACAGATATGTCTGTTTTTGTTAGGTCAACATATTCTCCTACAGCTTCTCCTAAAGTTAAAATTGCATCATAAGGAGAATTTATATCTAGAATCCAGATGGTTGTTTGCATATCTTGTACTAAACCTATAACACCATCTCCTTGTTTTGGTATGTAAACTCCAGCTAGGGGAATTACACCAATAAACCTTTCTCTTATTTTTGTCAATCCCATTAATTTTGCCTTTATCTCATTATTTTCCCTAAAACAACCTGAAGAGGGTAAAAAATCTAGACCAGTTGCCATAGTTTCTCCAGGAATTACAAATTGTCTTTCACTTACTAAAATTTCAGACTTTACTTCATTCATATTATCACCTATATTTTTTTAACGACCTTAACTTCAACTTGACCATGAGTCAAGGTGTTTAATCTATCATAAATTTCCTGCTGTATTCCAGCAGGTATTTCTATTAAACAAACATAACTACCATCCTTTGCCCACTCGTCTTTTAATAATGTTCCAAAACTTCTTACAATATTGCTAGCCTTTCCAGCAAAAGAAGGAGGAATTTTGATTGCTATTTGGATTCTCTCAAACTTTATGGGAATAATGGTTTGTATTGTTTTTAAAATATCATCAATTTGTTCTTCTACTCTTTTTTCCAGATCAACTCTAACCTTTGCTTGCTCCATTGCTCTGAGAATTCTTTCAGCTGGATGAGGTAAACCTGTTTGAGGGTTAACACCTCTTTTAGCAATTATATTAGCAATTGCTTTGGTTTTTTCCTCAAGCATGCCTTTTCTTTGTTCAGTTGTTATCTGAACATCACCTTCCTTTATTATTGTATGAACTATTTTTTCCAAATCATTTGTTCCAAAAGCTTTGTTAACATTTTCATTAGAGACCCTTAATCCTTTTTTCGCATCTTCATATATTTCTCTAGAAGCTAAAAGATCCTCTAGGTCAACTTCTTTACCAGTTTTCAAGTCCATTGCTTTTTCAGGATCAACTAGTATTTCGAATTTTTCTCCGGATTTTGTTAATCTGGCTATAACAGCCTTTTCTACAGAAATCATTTAATCTACCGTGTAAATTAATCATATTACCAATACTTCTTGATGAATTTTAAGCCTGTATCACCATAAAACTTTTTAAAACCTTTACTGTTAATAATGCTCATTTCAACTTCCTGTATCTTGATTCCTTTTTCTCCTGCTTTCAAGGCTTTTAATGCAAGCTTAATTGCTTCATCTTCAGTCATATTTTCTTTCCAACTTTTTCTTAAAACCTTTAAAGCCTCGGGTGCGCCTCTTCCTATTGCGTGTGCTTTCCAACCATAAAATGTTGAAGATGGATCAACTTCAAACAATTGTGCACCCTTTTCATCAGATCCTCCAACTAAAAATGCAACACCAAATGGTCTTACTCCTCCATATTGTGTGTACATTTGCATTATATCAGAAATTTCTTTAACTGCGCCTAAAACATCCAATGGTTCATCATAAGTTAATTTATATACTTGTGCTTTAACTCTTCCTCTGTCAACTAAAACTCTTCCATCTGCTAAAAATCCTGACATTGCGATTCCTAAATGATCATCTATTTGAAATATTTTTTCTCCGCCAACATTTGGAACTGCTAGTTCCATTAAAGGTTTTGTGGCAACAAGAATAACTCCATCAGAGAATGCTATTCCTATTGATGTAGTTCCTCGTTTAACAGCTTCTCTAGCATATTCTACTTGAAATAATCTGCCATCAGGAGAAAATGTTACTATAGCTCTATCATAACCCATCATTTCAGGTATTGCTTGAATAATATCACCTCATAATTTATAATTTTTAATATGGTTCTAAATTTATAAAGCTTATCTTGTAAATTCAGTTAATCTACTTTCTCCAAAAAATTTCATTTTAGTTGCTTTTATTGATCCAGAAATTCCTAAAACTCTAAAAACAACTCTTGTATCTCCTATTCTCTGAATTAAAGCTAAGGCAGATCTTACTCCTTCAACACTATCATGTGAGCATCTTATCATTCCCATTTGCCTTTTTTCATCATAATTATCTTTAATAAATCTTATATCAGTTTTTGATGTTCCAGTTTCTCCTAAAAAGTTTAAAAGAGAATGCCAAATTGTATTAATCAGATCTTGTAACAATATTTTTTCTTCAGAAATTACATGAAAAGCTAGATACCTTCTTCTACCTCTTAAACTTGGGGGCAGTGGTTTTGGTCTTTTTTCTTCTTCAACCATATAAATCACTCGACTATTTCAACTCCCTCTGTTATTTTCTTGCCTTCTAAGGTCTTTTGGCTTCCCCTAATAATATCTAAAGGAACAGAGCTCATTGATAAGAAAGCTTTTCCAATTTCCATTCCAAGAGAATTTGCTATTGATATTAAGTCTCTTGGGTTTCTCATTTCCCATATAGATTGAGCACCAGAGCATATAATCATAGGAGTTCTAAAATGGTTGCATAGTTTGATGTTTTTAGTTATATGATTTAATATATAAGATCTGGGTCTCCTAAAACTGTGAAGAATTTCTCTGAAGTTTATCTCGATTGCAACATTGTTTTGTGTAGCTAAATTTAAACAAGGTTGATCTAACCCACTATCAATTCTTCCAAATTCTGGATGAGATAATATATCTACTCTAGGATCTCTGCAGGCAGCTCTGTTAATAGAATAATTTCCACCACTTACAATTACTATCATTACTTTTTCTCTAACTTTACTTATAAGGTCTTTTAATTCGTTTACATCTTCTGCTTGAATTTTCACTCCGGAATAAACATCTATATCAGTTTTTAATTTTTCTATATCATTTTTTAATTTATTTAATTTTTCCAAACCTTGGTAATTGTCACAAACAGCTATTCCCGAATAGCCCAACTTCTTGGCAAAGTCTACTATTTGTTCTACTGAATTTTCTCCACTCGATAAATTACTCTGGATGTGCAAATCGTAAAACTTCATATTTTTACCTTATAGAATTTTTAATTTGAATGTTTAAAAATAACGATAGATTTAAATATTTACTCTGTTTTTTACAATTTAAGTAAATTCGAAACATTAGGAGGCTATATTATGGTCGACGAATGGGACGAAGAAGAATATACAGAAGAAGATTATGAAGAAGAATTGTAGGTATAAAAACACTCTAGTTTTTAAAGTCGAAATTCTAAAATTTATTTATGAAAAGAAGGTTTAGAAAGTTTTCAATGTTCTTTTTAATGATGTTAATTTTCGCGATTGTGGAGGATATACTTGCAGCATCTCTTTCTGGGGCCACATTGCTTATGAGTTCACTCCCAATCATTCTAGTAATTGCATTACTTTTCACACTTGTTACAGAATTAATAGAAGAACATTTTGAATATGGTAGACAACCTTTAGAAAAAATTATAGATAAAACATTTGCGCATCTAAAAAAACATAAAATAAAACCCACTTATGAAAATGTGAGAAAACATATGAGAAAACATATGAGAAAACATGCTAAAAGAATATCACATAGAAGACGCAGGTAAACTAACTTTTTTTTCTTGATTTCTTTCCAGCAGCAGTTAAGCCTCTAAAAACTCTTTTTCTATGGGCAGGTTTACAAATCCAATTTAATTTTGGATCGTTTTTAATACAAGAATGAGTAGGATCAACTAGAATTACTTCAAACCACTTATGTCTTCCATCTTCAGCAACATAATATGAGTTCAAAACTTCTAAATTGGGAAACTTTTTTGCAACTCTAGCTTCTGCAATGCGCTGTAAATTCATTTTGGGTGTCATTTTTGTTAACCCAGTTTTTCCTGGTTTTCTTCCTCCCATTGGTTTTTCCCTTTTGCTAGAACCTTTACCAATTCTTACTCTTGTTAAGACAAAACCCTGTTTAGCTTTGTATCCTAAAGAACGAGCTCTGTCTAATTTGGTTGGTTTTTCAATTCTCAATATAACAGGTTCCCTTCTCCAAGAAATTAACCTTTCTTTGATTAATTTTTCGAATTCTGGAGTTTTCCTTAAGTTTTTTAAGTACTTATACATTCCCATCTCACATCACCCTAAGGTTTCAAGTTAAGATTACTAATACTAAGTTTTTTATTATTTAACCTATTTAAATCTTCTCTATTTAAAGTAAATTATGAATACAAAAAATAAAATAAAAGAAACAATAAAGAAAGCAACTTTACAACTTCTTCAAGAAGAAAAACAATATCCAGCTATTGCTTTAATCGAAGAAGTTGTTGAAAAAACTGATTATAGTCGCCAAAGAGTTTCACTTAATTTGACAACAAATTATAAAAATTGGGGATTAGAAAGGTCAATAGTAGGAAAATCTGGTACACATCAAATAGTGGCTTATTTTTCTTCTGAGAACGACGAGATTGTGAATAAAGCTAAAAATTCCATTGAAAGTTTAAGAAAAGCTTTAGAAATAGAAAAATTGGAAGAACAGAAAGCTCGAAAAGCTGAAATTGAGTCTCGTAAAAAAGAGAAACGTGAAAAAAATTTAATTACTATGAGTTCAACAAATTTTGAAAAAACAATTTATGACGTTATGGAAGGATTAATTGAAAAACAAAAAAGATTTAATTTTACTCAACTTAAAAAAGAACTTGAAAGAAAATTTCCAAAAACAAGCGTAAAACAAAAAATTGATAATATATTAACTTTGTTTGAAAATGCTATAGATAGTGAAACAGGAAAATATGAGTTTAGACAAGGGTATGTATATCCAAAATAAAATCTATTTAAATATAAAATTGTATAAAGATTTTAGGTGTATTAATGGGAATGGAAAAAATCATACTTGGAATAATTTTAGTGATAATAGGATTATGGTTGATATTGCCAGAGTCATGGGGTTTTATAGGCTGGTGGTATGAACTCTGGATAGTTATCAAAGGCTTTTTACCAATATTTCTCATTTTCATTGGGGCAATATTGGTTTGGATAGAATCAGAAGAACTAAAAATGGAAAGACCAAGAAGACCAGTAAGAAGACCCACAAGAAGACCCGCAAGACGAAGAAGAAGATAATCATATCCTAAGTTTTTTTATTTTACTTTCTTTTATATTTATTACTATTATTGCTTTTTCTAATTTTTTACCATACTTTACTTTAGTTTTTCCCTTTGAATCTGAGTATCTGGCAGTTAACTTGGCAGCTATTTTTATTGCTTCTTTTGTTTTAAGGCCTTTAAGAACTGTAATAGGACTCCCTATATTAGGAACCTCAAAAATATAGTCTGTTTTTTGTTTTAATTCTAATAATTTCTTGTTTTCTTTTTCATTTCTTCCAACAATTATTTTATTATTTTTGAATCTGAAGTGCCTTCCAATTTTTAATAGTTCTAAATCTGCTTTAGTTATGTTTTTTCTGTTTTTTAGTAAGTCCTTGATTTTTTTAGCATACTCTTTGTACGTTAATAAACAACCACCAGAAGGAGAAGGATATTGTTTTATTTTGAATTTCTTTGCAAGTTTCATTTGTTTGTCTCTTTTTCTTCCACCAATGCCTAGTAATTTATTTCTATCAACCCATTTTTTCTCAGCTTCTGTGATTGGTAATAATTTTGCTGACAATGGTCTTAGTAATCTTCCTTTTAATCCAGCTTCCCTTTCAATTAATTGTAAAGATCTTTTATTCTGACTCATTGGTCTTTCTCCAAGAACCTCTCCTGTAAAAATAAATTTTGCATTTATTCTTTTAGCATATTTTTTAGCCTTTTTTAACATGAATATTTTGCAGTCTATACAAGGATTCATTTCAGAACCATATCCATGTTTAGGTTTTCTAAGCATTTTCAGATAATCTTTAGTAACATCGATTTCTTTTAATTTTAATTTCAATTGCTTAGCCATCTTAATTGCATTTCTAGAAGGAAAAAAAGGAGTAGTAAAATTTATTAGTTCAACTTTTATTCCTTGTTCTTGAATTAGCTTAGCAGCTAGTATTGAGTCTAAGCCACCTGAAAACAAGCCTAAGGTTTTAACCATATTAGAAATTATTGATTAAACAATAAATAATTCTAACAATAATTCTTAGTATGAGAATTTTTTCTTCAGATTATAAGTCTTTGTGTGCAAAATGCAAAGGAAGACTATGGTGTGGAAAAGACAGGTGTCCTATTCTTGTAAAATTTTATTTTCAGACCAAAGTCAGGCCATTAATTGACTCTACATATTTAGAAGGATCATCTCCACCTTCTGTTTTTGTTGGAAGGTTCAATTATCCAAAGGTTTTTGTGGGTCCAATGCTACCTCCAGAGCATGGAAACACTAGTATAATGGACACTCCTGAACTGTGGGGTGGTAAATCAATAGAAGAAATAGTTAATTTTAGATTCAAACTAGTAAGAGGAAAGTGTTTAACCAATGTGAAAAATTTTGATGGGAAAATAATTGAAAGAACAAGAGAAATTGCCTTAGCAGAAAACTCACCAGATGCTGAAGTTGAATTCAAATTCAAACCAAAAGGAAGAATTGCTCTTCACAGTGAGGTCCAACCGTTTGGTCCATCAGCACCTTTGGTCAAACTAGATGTTGGAAATTATAAGTTTAATAAAAGAGTTGAAAAAGCATTTTATGATACTGATCTAAAATCTAAGAACGCTGTTTTAAATTTGTATAAGAATAAAGTTCTGGTTTCTAAAATACAAAAAGCATTTTCAGTAGGAGCATTTGGTATTGGAAAAAACAGAAGATTTGTTCCTACTAGATGGAGTATCACTGCTGTTGATGATATTATTTCTAAGAACTTGATAGAACATACAAAAACCTATCCAATAATAAATGAATTTCGAGTTTATGAGCATGTTCAACTAGATAATAGATGGATTGTTTTGTTAATTCCACGTGAATGGTGTTACGAGCTAATAGAGGCTTGGTATCCAAAAACACTATGGAATCCAGATGATGTAGAAATATCAATGTTTTCTGATTACGAGTTTTTTGATGGAAGAAAAGACTATCCAGACATTGGTGGATGTTATTTTGCAAGCAGAGTTGCTGTTAATGAATTATTGAATAAAGAAAGAAGACAGGCTGGAGTTGTGGTTTTAAGAGAAGCACATCCTGGATACATAATGCCTGTTGGTGTATGGAATGTAAGAGAAGCAGTTAGAGAAGCTGTTAAAAACAAGCCAATGAAATTTGCAAGTTTAAATGAAGCTTTGAATTATGTTTCTAAGAAATTAGAAATATCAATTAATGATTGGATAGATTGTAGTAGTGTAATTAAAGATACTTTACAACAAAAAAAGATTGTAGATTTTTTAAAAGTGAATAAATGAAAATCAAAGAAAAGAAATGCAGAACAATAATGAGCAAATCAGGACTTTATGGAACAGACTATTCTATAAATCCCTTTACAGGTTGTTCTCATGCTTGTGTTTACTGTTTTGCTCCCTTTGTTTTAAGAGAAAAAAGAAGTTGGGGAACATTTGTTGATGTGAAAATCAATGCTTTAGAAGCTTTAGAGAAGCAAATAAAAAAACATAAAAAAGGTGATATTACCTGTTTTCATATTTTAATGAGCAGTGTGACAGATCCTTATCAAGAAATAGAGAAAAAATACAAAATAACAAGACAAATACTTGAAAGATTAAAATCAACAAAATTTTTTGTTTCTATATTAACTAAATCTCCTCTAGTTTTAAGGGATTTAGATTTGTTTAAAAAAATGAATTGTGAGATAGGACTAACAATAACAACTTTAGATGAAAAGGCTGCTAGAGTTTTTGAACCAGGAGCACCTTCCCCTAAAGCAAGATTAGATATACTAAGTTATCTTAAGGTTTCTGGAGTAAAGACTTACATATTTTTCGGTCCATTATTGCCTTTCATAAGTGATGTTGATCTTGAAAAAACGATTTACAAGTTTTCTTTGGCTAAACCAGATTATGTTCTTGTCGATAGTCTGAATGTTAAAGGTAAAAATCATTGGAACAAGATTAAAAGTGTTTTAAAAATTTATTATCCTAAATTAATTGAGAAATGGGAAGAAGTTTTGTTTTCTAGAAGTGATTATTATGAGAAATTAAAACAAAGATTAATAGGATTATTTCAGAATTATGATATGAAGTATGAGTTTTGTTATTAAATTAAAATTTTCTTTAGAAAATTACCTAACAATTTATGTAAACTTTTTATATTTCTAAACAATATCTATTAGAGTGATAAAACATGAAAAAAATATTGGCTTTAGTTTTAATAGTATTAATGGTTAGCGTATCAGCTTACATGGTATTTGCTAGAAACTTGCCAGCAATAGGAACAACTCAAAAAAATGCATTCAAAACAATGTTACAAACCTACTTTCATCCTGTATTCCATGGATACGGCATAGGTCTTTCAGACGGAACATACATAACAGCTAAGTGGCACATAACCAATGTTAGAACACTAGCAACAAACAGAATAAGAGAGATAATTGGTAATAGCACAAATGCAACAGACTGGTCACAAATAAGAGAACAGATACGTAACGCACTTCAGAACGAAGGAACTGAAATAAAGAAAGGTAGAATAAGAATTGGAAATACCAATTATGCTTTGACAAATATTGTAGTTTCTAATGAAACAGCTTCAGCAGACATAAATACATTACCAAATTATACAGCTTGCAAACAAGCAAATAAAACTGCAGAAGTTTGCGAAACCGAATCTGTAAAAGTTGGTGACTTTTCTTTGACAAAAAAGACTAATGCACTTGAAGAAACCCG
>CAYGBE010000051.1:0-5089 GCA_964348065.1 uncultured archaeon | reverse complement strand
GCGTGGAGCCGGATAAAGGCTTCAACTTCTGTCAGAACTGTAAGCAGCCAGTCATGAATCCCGCCGCAGAGGCATGTTTCAGATGCGGTGCTAGATTCCATACGAGTCCTGTCACGACTGCGAGACTGAGCCAAACTGGCGACGCTAAACGATCAAAACTCACAGCGGGGCTACTGGGAGTATTCTTAGGTTGGCTAGGAATTCATCGCTTCTACCTAGGATATGTTGGCATCGGCATTGTCCAAATTGTTGTAACCATTGTCGCAATCTACGTTCGTCACTGGGAAATAGCTCCCCTCTGGGGAATTATTGAGGGGATACTGATTTTAACCGGTACAATGAATAAGGATGCTCAAGGCAGACCCCTAAGAGAGCGGTAACTTATGGTATGCCAGATAGGTGATCAGCCCTTGATGCTGCCTGAAAAGCTTGTCAAGAAGTCTGAAACGAAACAGATCCCGGGCTGAGATTCTGGCTTATCGGTAACAGGATATCGGGTAACTTACGTAATGGTGATGCGGTAACCGTACGCGGCGAGATGTCACGGGAGAACATACTAAGAGCTTTATCAGTGGAAAACAAGACAACAAAGTCCCAGGTGACTGTCTCATTCTAGTTGCCTTATTATGCAGAATATCATGAGTACAGGTGAGTAATCTTATGGAGTTTTCAAGCAGGCATATTGACTATCTATCCAGGGCATTCCTCGATGAAGATGTTGGAAATAAGGGAATAGCATCCACATCCCAGGACACATTCTATCCCAGCCAGTCCTCCCTTACTCTCATGCGCCTCTCCGGTATCAGCCGTTTCTGGGAGCGCATCAGAAGCGAAAGGGAAAATAAAGAACAGACCCAACATCGATACCGGATGGAGGACGTCCTTATTGGCTGCCATGGGGCCAGACTCCCTATAGCCTTTCTGGTCCGTGGCTCCTCAAAATCACCGGAGATTGAGATTGATATAGGCAGCCTGGAGGCTTCAACTAGTACTTCTCGTAAACACGAGCCAGAGGCGGCTATACATTTCATAAGTCGGTCTCTCCCTGGCCATTACCCTGGCATTCAAGCAGTCAGCAGGCAGGTTGCCGAGATGACCTCTTTAATTGAAAAGATTAGAATGTCCAGATTCTTCGGGTTGGTAACGGGGGCACCAGTGATAAAGGTAACGGACGAGACAGATGACCCAACCCAGCTAGATAGACTTATCAGAACCATGTATGGCTCTGATTGGGGATTCCTCGTGATTGCCCAACCCCTGTCCCATAGGCAGACAAACTCATTCATTCACTCAGTACTTAATGAAATGAGGCTTATTTCCAACGCTGAACAGACCAAGCAAACCAGGGAGGTCTGGGCTCCCCTTGCCAAGTCATACAACGATATGCTGGAACAGCTACTAAAAGAGTTCGAGCAAGGGAAATCCTCCGGCTTATGGACAACCACAATCTACTATTTTTCTACTGAAGAATGGGACTTCCTCAAGCTCGGTGCCGCTATTCGTGCCTATTATGGCGGTGACACAACAGGCCCTGACCCCGTACGTGCTTTTGACATGCCGGGACTGTCCGAGATTGTTGCAGGTTTTGGCCAGCCAGTCTTACCACCTGAGCCGGGCCCGGGGCAATTTAAGTATCCCTTTCAATACCAGACATTGCTTAACTCCAACCGGTTATCCATTTTCATGCACCTGCCGCGTTTGGAGATACCCGGTTTCAGCATAAAGCAAAGCTGCTATTTTGATGTGGTATCACATCAGGAGACTGAGACGAAGCTCATTGAATTGGGTGACATTCTTCATTACGGTGGCCCAATAGGTAGTAAATACAAGGTTTCTGTCGATTCTCTGCAAAAACACGCTTTGATAGTCGGTGTGACAGGTAGCGGCAAGACAAACACGGCCTTTCATCTCCTGGTCCAGATGTGGGAGCTTGGTATTCCTTTCCTGGTGCTGGAACCGGCCAAGACAGAGTATAGAGCGCTGCTGACTCACGGAAAGATTGGCCCTCAAGTACGTATATTCACACTGGGTGAGGAACAGGTCTCGCCGCTGCGTCTCAATCCATTCGAGGTGGAGCCTGGAGTTTCTGTTGCCACACACATTGACTTGCTCAAATCGGTGTTCAATGCCAGCTTTGGCATGTGGAACCCGTTACCACAGGTGCTTGAGCGCTGCATTCATTTGATCTATCGTGACCGAGGCTGGGACCCCACACGCAACATCAATTTCCGGCTGGAATCCGAGCAATACGCTGAAGTAATCCCTGACGCCTATCCTACCCTGACAGACCTGTACGAGAAGATCGATGAAGTTGTTGAGGCCCTGGGCTACGAGGAACGCGTTACTAGTGACATTAAGGCAGCACTCATGACCCGGATTAACAGCCTGAGAGTGGGTAGCAAAGGGATTATGCTGGATACTCACCAGTCAATGCCTACTCTGGAGCTTCTAAGCAAACCGACCATCATCGAATTGGAACAGATTGGGGATGACGATGAAAAAGCATTCCTCATGGGGCTGCTGATGACGAGAATATATGAGTACCTGAGAGGTCACGGCAGCACCGAGGGTACTGACTTGAAACACGTCGTGGTTGTTGAGGAAGCACATCGTTTGCTGTGCAATGTTCCCCCGCAGGCAATGCAAGAACAGTCGAATGTCCGTGGCAAAGCGGTGGAAACATTTACCAACATGCTCTCAGAGATACGAGCCTATGGTGAAGGCTTTTTAGTCGCCGAGCAGATTGCCGTGAAGCTTGCCCTGGACGTAATTAAGAATACAAACCTGAAAATAGTACACCGGACAGTTGCTGGGGAAGATAGGAGAATACTTGGCGAGACCATGAATATGGATGATCGTCAATGCGATATGCTGGCTGTATTAATGAGAGGCCAGGCAGCAGTTTTTGTCGAGGGAGACGACAAACCCATCATGATCGCCGTTCCATATGCCAAGATTGAAGTTCCTCAAGAGATGAAGACCAAGGCTGGAAGCGACGCCCGGGTAGCCAGCCACATGCAGCCTTTTAAGAGCCAGCTGGATATCGCACCACTGTACACTCCTTTTGACGCCTGCTCCTCAGTATGTCAGGGATCACTACGTTACTGCGATGAAGCTAAAGAGATAGTGGGGACTAGGGACTTTCAGGAGCGGATTGCTGCCTTTGTGCTGTCGGTTGTGGTCCGGGGTGCCGTGGTCTACGATGATTATCTCGGCCTGCTCAAGGTTATCCGCTCCCGGCTACCCCAGAGTAGTCTGAATATCAGCGCTTTCAGTTGTGTGGTCTTGAATTCGCTGAGGTGGTACTTCGATTATTTTGGCAGACGATATAACTGGTCGTATGGCACAGTGGCCCAGCTAAAGGGACTGTTAAGCAAGATACTACTAGATACGCTCCCGGAGGCGGAGACCCAACCCAGGGACTCGACCCGGGTTACTGATGATATTGTCCAGTTCCAGGAATTATATCGCTTGGCCTGCCGCAGACTTGAAGACCCCTTCCCAACTTGTTCTAACCTCTGCCCCTCAGGGGAGTGCCTGTTCCGCTATCACAACGAAAGATTGCTTGACGACAGGCGGCTCACCGCATTGTTCGATGAGGGAATGGCGGCGGCTGTGGACAGCGAAGGGTGGCCGGATATCAGAGCCATCCTGCAGGCCATAAGCCGTCTGAATGGACACGATATGCCGGAAAGTGCCCAGCGTAGCATCGGGCTATGCTACGGTGTGTCACAGATTACCTATAAAGCCGATATGCTGGAGGCAGCCAAAGACTTGGCAATAGGCAGGCTACTTGGATATTAGGCTACTTAACATGTTCTCAGCATAAGGAGGTGCGGTATGAGCAATGGTGGCGGAGGTGATGGAGGAGGTGGTGGCGGCGAGGGTGGAGCCGGGGGCGACGCCCCCCGGGGTCTAGGCGCTGGGATTTTCCCTGGTATAGGAGTGGAGGGATTCAATACCCTTGCATCTCGGACGGGCGGAACAGGAAGCGGTCGCGATAATAGTAACCCGGCTGACAATCAAGCGCGCCCTGGGGAAGGTGGAGAATCCGGACCGGGTAAAGATGGACCTTCGAACGACGCCAAGTCTGGTAAAGACGGAACTTTCCTAGGCAAGTCGATTGAGGCGATGATGAAGGAGGGAAAGCAAGCTCCCGAAGTGCCAGCTTCCCTAATGAAAGAAAACGTCGATAAAACCAAAACTGGTAATTGGTCCTCTCATAGTGGAGAAGACAGTGAGCCCGACGATTCGGATCCCATTAAGCGTGAGGAACTTGCCAAGGCCAGGCGGGATGAGAGTCTGGAGAACAAAAAGGTTGAAAGAGAAGAAAGCCGCGATGACGCGAGGGATAGGCTTGTGGAGGGGAATAAGGCTGGACCCCAAGACAGCGCAGGAGAATCAGTCTCTATGAAAGAGGGACAAGAGAAGGCACCAGAGGGGCACGCGGGCCAAGAAGGACAGAAAGGCAAATTCCTGGGACGGAGCTGGGAGGATATGGTGAAGCGTAAGGGCGGCTCAGCGGCTTCGAAAGCAGACTTCTTGCCCAAGGGCGGCGGCCGCAGACTTTCTGATGGTAAGCAGCCAATGGAGGCGTGGGACAAATCCGGGGCAGAGATGAGGCGCATGAGGGCGCATGCCGAGGCTGTCTCCGGCTGGAACAGCGAGTCGCTTCGAACCTACAAAGGGCGATTGCTAAAGGGCCCCGGGGCAGCGGGCGATATCGCCAGGCAGCAGCGCAAATGGGAGCATCCGGGAGCGGCGGCCTAACTTCATTGTTATCCAGTGATATTAAACAAATGGTGAAACTGCGACAACCTGCTCACCAGAAGGAGGGTAAAAATGGGTGGTGATGATCCAACCAACGAAAGGGACATGACTAGTGACCGGGCAGAATCACCGGCCCGTGGGGAGAGGCCGAAGAAAGCGGCCGACGGCTGGAACCTGAAGGCGACGCAAGAACAAACAAGGAAGTCTACCATCGATGGGGGAGACATATTCA
This sequence comes from uncultured archaeon, assembly GCA_964348065.1. Classification (GTDB taxonomy): domain Archaea; phylum Aenigmatarchaeota; class Aenigmatarchaeia; order Aenigmatarchaeales; family Aenigmatarchaeaceae; genus CS1-C013. The sequence continues at coordinate 87 of CAYGBE010000051.1, read as the reverse complement.
CTGACAGTGAGGCGGCCAGAAAGGCTGCGCGGAGTGAATATAGGCGTCTTTCACCCGGGGCTAGAAGACTATTCGATGATGCGGTGA
>CAYGBE010000050.1:0-4814 GCA_964348065.1 uncultured archaeon | reverse complement strand
TTCTCATGGGGAGGTCAGGGTGTGGTTGCCTTTGAGCGAGACAGGATGCTCAAGGGTCAGTCTGCCCGCAAGGTGTATTTTGACCTCTTCTCCGTCAACCCCAACTTCGGCGGTATGCTCCCTTCCGACCTGGACGGTTTGAGATCGCCCCCACTTAGCTCACCCAATTACTTCGTAGAGGTGGATGATAATGCCTTCGGATGGCCCACGGACAGATTGCAGATCTTTGAGTTCGACGTGAACTGGAGCAATCCGCCCGCCTCGACCTTCACCGGCCCGACTGTTCTGAATACCGCTTCTTTTGATTCAAATATGTGCGGTGGCTCTCGAGACTGCATCCCTCAACCGGGCACGGCCCAGAGACTGGACGCGATTTCCGATCGGTTAATGTATAGGCTACAATACAGGAACTTTGGTACTCATGAAACCCTCGTAGTCAACCACACTGTGGACGTGGGCGGGGATCATGCTGGTATTCGGTGGTACGAGGTACGCGATCCGGGTGGCACACCCTTTATCCGCCAGCAGGGGACGTATGCTCCCGACACGCACCATCGGTGGATGGGTAGCATTGCAATGGATGGTAATAGCAACATGGCACTGGGATACAGTGCATCAAGCACTACATTGTTCCCTTCCATCGGCTACGTTGGTCGGCTTGCGGGCGATCCTCTTGGTACCCTGCCACAGGGTGAGACTGCACTCATTCTCGGTAGCGGCTCGCAGACAGGTGCTAATAGATGGGGTGACTATAGCACCATGAGTGTGGACCCGACGGATAATTGCACCTTCTGGTATACGCAGGAATATTACCAAACTTCGAGCAGTCGTGGCTGGCAGACCCGTATTGGTTCTTTCAAGTTTCCGTCATGCTCAGTAACAGACCCGGATGCTGACGCCAAAGCCAATGGTTCGGATGGTCCTGTGAACATAACCACGAGTGATAATCTCTCGGTAACGGTGCAACTTGATTCTGGAGATTTCACGGCGGCCAATGCTGACTGGTGGGTACTGGCGGACACACCTTTTGGCTGGTTTTATTACAATGTAAGCAGCGGTTCCTGGGTAGCCGGTATAGTTGTCACATTTCAGGGGGGTCTGGCCGATCTGAGCCCGTTTGAGGTCTTGAATATTTCAGGGCTGCCTACTGGTGCTTATACGTTCTATTTCGGGGTCGATATGAACAGGAACGGATCAATAGATATCGGCGTATTGTTTTTCGACAGCGTTGTTGTAAATATAACTTCCTAGATACCAAACTGCTTGTGGCCCAAGTTAGGTTGGTTGTCCTTGGGTACGAGAGGTTTATATCTGGTACAGAGTGGGAGTTACGGTTCATCAAAAAATGAAGGAACTTTATGTTTTGCTGTGTTATCGGTATCCGTATTTTCTGGCCTAGCCGAATGGCATGCCCAACATGGGCAGACGAGTGAAGAGCATGCGGAAGATGCGGTAATGCTCTCTTTTACGTGGTCAACACAAAAGGTGAAGATATAGATATTCAGGTAGTGACTGATAACAAAGAGCTTTTTTCAGTCACTGTGCCGTATAGAGGAGGTGTTCGAATTCTAGAAACAGGCCCAGCGAACATCAATATAGACCCGATGCTAGACTCAGAGAAAACGTTCTTATTTTTGGGAAACAATCAATCTCGGAGGTCTATCCCTTCCCGTAGCTAAATGTGATCTCCTTTAACCTCTATTGTTAAACCTGCTTCTATTTTTGAGGAATCAATATTGGTAAAAGCCTCTTCCATCCCACAATGTTTCTCAATAACGGCTATTACCTGTGTATCTGGCTTTATCCCAAGGAAAAATATTATGGAGAAATATATTTCGCGAGTCACGTCTAAAGTAAATAAGCTCAGGTGGCGAGGGAAAGCATTGTTTTATATCCTGCTATTTATGGCCTTAACGGCAGGCATTGCTTTAAATAGCAGCGATACCGTTGCATATGAAGGTTCAATCCCTGTTGCTCAGCGTGTATTGGATGACCTTGCAATCAGGGGGACAACAGAGTTCTTCATTATCCTCAAAGAGCAAGGAGATATAAATGACGCAGAAACCATTCCGACGAAAGAGGAAAAAGGGAGATTTGTCTACGACACCTTGAGGAATCTGGCCATTAAAAGTCAGGTTGGCCTTCTTCAATGGCTCAAAGGTCGGGGGGTTCACTATAAACGGTTCTGGATCGTTAACCAGGTCATGGTTAGAGGCGATGCAGGGCTCCTGAGTGAAGTACTGGATCGTGATGATGTGGCCCGTATCGATGCAAACCCTGCTGTAAGAGGTATCACTGATCCGGAACCTGACCCAACAAAGCCCAGGGTATCAACACCTGGTGCGGTAGAATGGGGTGTACGGCGAGTAAATGCTGATGATGTGTGGAATATCTATGGCGTTAGGGGTGAAGGTATTGTTGTTGCTGGACAGGATACGGGTGTTGATTGGGACCATCCTGCCCTGATAGGCCAATACCGTGGGTGGGATGGTGTCAGCGCAGACCATAACTATAACTGGCATGATTCTATCCATCACTCTATAGGCAACCCCTGTGGAAATGATTCTCCAGTCCCCTGCGACGATGACAACCATGGCACTCATACAATGGGTACCATGGTGGGTGACGATGGCGGAACGAACCAGATCGGCGTTGCACCGGGTGCAAAATGGATTGCCTGCCGAAACATGGATGGAGGGGTAGGGACACCCGCAACTTACGCGGAGTGCTTTGAATGGTTTATGGCTCCCTATCCCATTGGGGGGGATCCCCTTATCGATGGAGATCCTACAAAGGCTCCTCATATCATCAACAATTCATGGAGTTGTCCCCCGAGCGAAGGCTGTAACCAGGATACCCTTGAGAACATAGTTACCGCCACCCGTTCTGCCGGCATTATGGTGGTTGTATCCAATGGCAATGCAGGCCCTTGGTGTAGTACAACAAAAGACCCCCCTGCCCTCTATCAGCAGTCTTTTAGCGTGGGTGCCACCAATAGCAGTGATAGTTTGGCTTCGTTCAGCAGCCGTGGGCCTGTTACATATAAGGGTGATACATATATCAAGCCAAATATCTCTGCGCCGGGGGTCAACATCCGCTCATCTGTAAGAGGTGGTGGCTATCAGAGTGGGTGGTCTGGCACCTCTATGGCTGCCCCTCACGTTGCAGGTGTAGCTGCCCTTCTATGGTCAGCGATCCGAGGAATTATTGGAGATATTAGTCTCGCTGAAGTCATCCTTGAATTGACAGCCTTCCCGAAAAATTATACGTCCTGTGGAGACCCATTAGGTGTGCCGAACAGTGGTTACGGCTACGGGATTATAGACGCCCTCAATGCAATACAGAGTGCCATCCCTCAGCCTGATATCAAGGTTAACGGTTCTGACGGGCCCATCAGTGTCCCACCTGGCACACCCGTAACTGTCAAAGTCTCCCTCAATCCTGGTGCTCTGACGGGATACCCGGCCGATTGGTGGATAGCTGCAATTATACCAGATGGTACTATCTTCTGGTACACTGTGGATTCAGGGTGGGTAGCATCGTCCACTCCTTTGAGGGCTTACGACGGGGCCCTGTTTAATCTGCCCCCATATACTGTCCTGGGTGGGGTTACCGGTCTGCCTGCGGGCCCCTATTTGCTGGGCTTTGCTGTCGATGACGATGTAAACGGTATCCTGGAACTAAAGTGGTTTGATACAGTAGATATGACCGTCGAATAAAAAAAGGAAGGAGGCAATGGTGGTAGTCGAGCAAGACTCAACAGATTGGAATAGTCCTATGCAAGCCCGCTTAAGATATAGAGGCGGACATAGAGACGAAAACATTTTATTGTTCATAATAGACGGTGTATAAGATTAAGTGATGCGCGCGAAATGAGAAGATGCGGAAACAGAACGAGACCCTAAGAAAGGAACGTGAGAAGATAATAGATCGTTTATTCCACGAAAAAGCTCTTTTGAGAATCTTTTTGATAGGAGTATCAGGGCTCGATTTGGAAATCGCGGGATGAGAGGGGCAGTCTCTATTGGATAGACCCCATGAGAATGACTCACGAGGAGGTTAGCCATGCACAGAAAGAGGGGTTTCTATATATGGGTATTCTTGGCAATCCTCGTAATATCTTTGATACCTCAGGGTGTCGGGGCTTCTGAAAGTGGTAATACGCCTGATTCCACGAATACCAGGAAAATAGTCAAAATCTACGTTCAGAGCCAGGAGGAGATAAACGCACTAGCCAATATCGTGGCGCCATGGGAGGTACATGAGGACTATATAATAACGGATGTTACCGAGAAGGTCATGGACCACATCGTGGATAAGGGTTTCCCAGTGGAGGTATTGTTTGAGAGTCCAGAGGAATTCATGACCTTCTATGGCAGACCCCTGCCCCGGGCAGGGCCAGAGGGCTTGTATCACTCCTACAGTGAGATAAAGGCCGAACTTCAGCAGTTAGCCTTTAGCCATCCCCAGATTGCTAAGGTCTACGATATAGGGGATAGTTGGGAAAAGACCCGAGGCATAGCCGATAGGGATATCTTGGCCATCAAGATCAGTGATAATGTTGCCCAGGAAGAGGCTGAGCCCGAGATCCTCTTCATAGGTTGCCATCACGCCCGGGAGTGGATCTCCGTCGAAGTACCCTTTTACCTGGCCAAGTATCTTGTGGAAAACTACGACACCAATCCCCTTATCCGGTCCTATGTGGATAATGGCGAGATCTGGATCGTTCCCATGCTGAACCCGGATGGTCACCAATATAGCATAGATGTAGACCGTTTGTGGCGGAAGAATAGGAGGAACAATGGTGGTGGAAG
>CAYGBE010000049.1:0-10483 GCA_964348065.1 uncultured archaeon | reverse complement strand
CATCAATTGCAACGGAATCAATCCAGTTACTATTGAAGCGGCCATCGAATCGAAAAAGATGGGCCTGACGGTGATTGCGGTAACCTCCAGCCAATTCTCGCGAGGTATCCCGGCGGATGTACTTTCCAGGCACCCGAATAACAAAGACCTATGCGATCTGGGCGATATCGTGATTGACTCTCATGTCCCCCTTGGGGATGCGGTCGTTGAGATCGAGAACTTCCACCAAAAGGTCTCTTCTGTATCCACGATGGCGAATACGTTCATTGTTCAGTCTCTTTCGGCACTGACCGTCGACAAACTGGTGAAGATGGGAGTAGAGCCAGAAGTATGGGCCAGTGCGAATGTCCAAGGCGGGACTGAGAACAACCGGAAGTACAGGTCGAAGTACCGCGGAAGGATATACCACCTCGCCTTTTATTAAGTTGTCTCGGGTAGAGTGAAGTTTCGCATGACTGCGCTGGGTCGAGGCACAGGCAGGGGTTCAGGTCGGCTCAGGCTAAGTAGGAACGTAGAGTGTTTTACATATTTAGAGCAACCAGTTTGTGAGCCATAAGTCTTTGATTAACAGGAACTTAGTATTGTCTTTTCGGCGTACGTATACTATATGATTCTTTCTGCGTTTCTACTTAGCACTGATTATTCCACACGTTCGAATCTTGTTGTATATACTGTTGATTTAAATTTTCGACCACTGATGTCATGACCGGGTAGAACGCACTCGCACGCCGAGATTGAAGGAGGATACGACCATAAATATAGCTACATTAGGGAACCGCTCCCTCCCAACGACAAGTGCGAACAGATCGTCTCCCGACTGGGATCGGCTCTGAAGTGCCTGCGTGAGGGGATTTCCCATATACGCTTTAATGATATTCTCCTGCAAACTTCAAGTTTTATAATAATGTAACTTCATCTCATTATCAACAATATTCTGGCAGAATCAGCGAGTTTTCTCGCAAAGATCGGCTTCCATTCCTGCAGGAGTTTTCCACACCCCGCGCGTGGCGTCGGTTCGGGCCATAAGACCGGCTATGGCACCTGCAGGACCGATGCATAATTTGTGCCAGAAACTGTGATTTTGAACTGAAAAATGGGTCTGGATTTTGTCTCCAGGGGTTCATATCGGGGCGCGTTTCGAACATACGACCTTCCCCTTATGAGCGAGGTAGCCGATGCAATCGAAATGCCCCTGACTACATTGATAAGCAATTGTTCTAAGTGGTCGCGATTAACTCGCCGAGCCTACCTGCGATTGCCACTCAAATAAGGATATTACTATTGCGGGAACGACTCTTGTAGGCCTGGTGTTCGGCGTTTCGGTGATGATAAGTGTCCGTTTTCGGGCGCGCCAATCCCAAAATCGGACACTCAAGCTTTCTTCATAACCACAATTCAAACACTCAAGAGGCTTTTTTACAGATAAAGGCAAGATTTCTCTACGAATGTAGTGTGGCACGGTAATTGCAGATGTTTCCAACATGGATATCCCAAGAAAATTCGCAAAACATCGGCGTTACATTCGTCGCGGCTTATATGCTCTAACAGGATTGTTTGCAATAGTGTTGGTCACTATGGGCGTTTCACGTTTGAAGCCGGCTGTCCCAAGTGTTGACCGCCGGACAATATGGATGGACACTGTCAAAAGTGGATCCATGCTTTGCCAGGTTCGGGGTGTCGGTACCCTTGTGTCAGAAGACATTCTCTGGGTTCCTGCAGCAGTGAAGGGCCGGTTGAGTCGGATTCTTGTTCAGCCGGGTACCACGGTAAAGGCAGATACTGTTATTCTGGAGTTGACTAATCCAGAATTGGAGCTTGAGGCGCTCGATGCCCAATCGCAACTGAATTCCGCTAAGGCAAAACTGGATGCTCAGAAAGTGGGTCAGCAAGACCAGTTCTTGGGAATGGAGGCGAATCTCGCCCAAATGAAGGCGGATTGCGCTCTTCCGAACAGAAGGAACTGGCTGGTGAGGCGTTGGAAAAGGTGGGTATGACTCACCGTCGGCAGCACTACCCGGCCCAGCTTTCTGGCGGTCAGCAGCAGCGGGTGGCAATGGCTCGGGCCATTGTGGGCAAACCAGCGATTCTTCTCGCCGATGAGCCGACGGGCAACCTCGACTCGAAAAACGCCGAGGCGGTTATGGAATTGTTGGCTGCTCTGCACCGTGAGGGCTCGAAGATTTGCACGGTAACACACGACCCTCGCTGGGTTCACTATGCAGATTGAACCATTCATCTTTTCGACGGACGGATAGTGGCAGACGAAGAAACGATGGAGGCAAAGTAAAGTGAGAATCTTATATCAAGACATTCGTTACGGGTTTCGGATGCTGGCAAGGAATCCTGGCTTTACCGCTGTAGTGGTTTTAATCCTCGCGATTGGCATCGGGGCGAACACAGCGGTCTTCAGTGTCGTCAATTCGATCTTGATTCGTCCTTTGCCGTTTCAGGAGTCTAAGCGGTTGGTACGTCTTTGGGAGCACTACGTTTCAAGAGGATGGGGGCACGTCTCAGTTTGTCCTGCGGATTTCCTCGACTGGCGGGAGCGAAATACTGTTTTCGAGGATATGGCGGCATACAAAAGTACTCGATACACACTAACAGGCGTCGGAGAACCGGAACGAATTCAAGGTGCACGAGTCTCGCATGGCTTTTTTTCAATACTACGTGTGCAGCCCCTTCTTGGCCGCAGGTTTATGCCTGAAGAAGACCGAGCGGGGGCACCTCATGTTGCCATTCTCGGTCATGGATTTTGGAAACGTCGGTTTGGAGCCGATCCTTCAATTCTTGGGGAACAAATTTTATTGGATGGCCAGGGATATACCGTTATCGGAGTGCTTCCCTCAGAATTCGAATATCCGCTCCTTAGTGGATCAGAACTGTGGGCACCTTTTGCTTTTGATGAAGAGACTAGAACAAAAAGAGGAAGTTACTGGCTGAGTGTCATTGCCCGTATGAAACCCGGTATCTCACTCCAAGAATCGGATGCCCAAATGGATGCCATAGCGCATCAATTAGAACAAGAATATCTCGACAACAAGGGCTTTAGTGAAGTCGATTTACTCCTTCTTCATGAGAGTGTGATCGGAGGTGTTCGTTCCTCGCTTTGGATTCTTTTGGGAGCGGTGGGATTTATCTTACTGATTGTTTGTGTCAATGTAGCGAATTTATTGCTGTCGCGGATTCCAGTACGCGCAAAAGAGATGGCCATACGTTCCGCTTTGGGTTCTGGGCAATGGCGCGTCACTCGGCAGCTACTGACAGAAGGGATTCTTTTGGCCTCCTTGGGTGGTGTTTTTGGGATCTTAGTTGCTTTCTGGGGTCTTGATCTGATTGTGAGGTTGATCCCCTCAAGCATCCCCCGCGCAAATGAAATCGGTTTTGATCCACTCGTGCTGGTATTTGCACTCGTCATTTCCATATTCACGGGAGTACTGTTCAGTGTGGCTCCAGTGTTTCAGTTGGCAAAATTGGCCCCGCGTCAATCGTTGGCAGAGGGAATGACTCGGTCGTCGCAAGGCGTCCGCTCGAAACGCATACTAAGCACGTTGGTTGTTGCGGAAATAGCTCTGGCTTTGGTCCTGCTCACTGGATCGGGGCTGATGATCAGAAGCCTTATTCGTGTGCTGTATTTCGATTTCGGTTTCCAGCCGGAAAATGTGCTGACGATGCGTCTTTCACTGCCAGAAACAAAGTATCCAGAGGACCATCAAATGACCGCCTTATTTGAGCGTTTGGTTAAACGAGTCGAGGCATTGCCCGGCGTTCAATATGCCGGCGCCGTAAACCACTTACCCTTGCAACCGGGCGACTTCCGGGACTTTACAGTTGGAGAGAAACTCCCCGCAGGTCAGGAGAATACGGCGACGTGTGCCTTCCGTGTAATCACATCGAATTACTTTCGTACGATGGGAATCCCCCTTTTGAAAGGGCGTTTTTTCACACCCCAAGATATCGAAGGAACACAACTGGTTGCGATCATCAACCAAGAAATCGCCAAAGACTTCTGGCCGGACACAGATCCGATTGAGAAACGTTTGAAACTTGGCCGTGCTGACTCAGAGCATCCCTGGATAACGATTGTGGGTGTCGTTGGTAATCAACGAGATCCCACGAAAACATGGGTTCACAATGAAATCTATGTTCCTCATGCACAATATAGTGACTTTGGAAGAATCATGTCTCTGACGCTACGAACGGACGGTAATCCTCTGTTGTTTACGGATGTTGTGCGAAATGAAGTTCATGCATTGGATCGAGATTTGCCTCTTTTCGCGGTACATCCCATGACTCAGGTTTTGTCACTCTCCATGAGGGATTGGCGCTTCATCGTTCATATGTTCACATTCTTCGCAGGCATAAGCCTTCTCTTAGCTGTGATTGGAGTCTATGGTGTCATTTCCCATGCCGTTAGTCAACGAACGCATGAAATCGGAATCCGAATCGCTTTGGGTGCCAACGTATTCGATATCATCAAGATGCTTTTGCGACAGGGAGTGTTTCTAGCCATAACGGGTGTGTTCATTGGGTTGCTTCTGGCGTTGGGAATGACACGAACGATTTCCAGTCTTCTTTATGGAGTCAAACCGACTGATCCTTCGACTTTTGCAATCATAGCCATGTTAATGGTAGTAACCGCTTTAGCAGCCTGTTACATTCCTGCCCGCCGGGCCGCAAGGATCGATCCCATGGCGGCCTTGAGATATGAATAGGAGAGACAAATGGGAACTCTATGGCAAGACATTCATTGTGGATTTCGGATGCTGGTGAGAAATCCCGGTTTTACTATTGTGGTGGTTTTAGTCCTCTCGCTCGGCATTGGGGCGAATACAGCGGTCTTCAGTGTCGTGAACGGTGTGCTCCTTCGCCCTCTGCCATATGATGAGCCGGATCGAATCGTTCGCGTCTACAACAATTACCTGAAGTTAGGTTTTAAGCATATTTCAATCTCGGAACCTGAGTTTATCGACTACAGGGATCAGGATGAAGTGTTTGAGGACATCGCAGCATTCACGTCGACGGGCTTTAATCTCACCGGCGCAGACGAACCCCAAAGGCTTCGAGGTGCGCGCGTATCCTCAAGTCTTTTCCAGGTGCTTGGTGTTGATGCAATGCTGGGCCGGACTTTCTTGCCCGAGGAGGATCAATCTGGTCAAAACCACGTTGTTCTCGTGAGCCATGGTCTTTGGGAGCGCGGCTTCGGCGGCGATCCGAATCTTGTCGGGCAGACATTGAGGCTCAGCGACGAAAGCTATACGGTGGTGGGGATTATGCCTCCTCATTTTCAGTTTCCAAGACGTGCCGATCTATGGATACCCCTAGCACTTAATCTCCAAAACTTGGATTTTCGTGGACGCCGCTACCTGAGTGTCGCAGCAAGGCTTAGACCAGGTATCACGGCGAATCAGGCACAGGTGAATATGGATCTTATTACTCGCCGACTCCAGGAGCAGTACCCAGATCACTACCCAGAGGACTCCGGCTGGGGTATAAGCCTTGTCCCGCTGCATCAGCAGACCGTTGGAGATATTCGGCCGGCTCTTCTGCTGCTGTTCGGAGGGGTCGCCTTCGTGCTGCTAATCTGTTGCGCCAATGTGGCTAATCTGCTGCTGGTTCGAGTCAATTCGAGAGGAAGGGAGATCGCCATTCGAAGCGCACTGGGCGCCAGTTGGGTGCGTCTGATTCGGCAAATGCTAACCGAGAGTGTGTTGCTGGCCGTAGTTGGAGGCGTGTTGGGTTTAGTGTTGGCCATTCAGATGATTGACCTGCTGGTGGCTCTTTCCCCGGCCAACGTTCCTCGTTTGGAAGAGATCAATATCGGTGCCACTGTGCTTTGCTTTGCGCTGACAGTCTCGCTCCTGACCGGGGTGATCTTCGGGTCGATCCCCGCGCTGAAGGCTTTAAAGCCAAACATCAGCGGATCGCTCAGGGAGGGAACCAGGCGTACGACGGAAGCTCTTTCCGGTCGTAATGCCCAGAACCTGCTGGTCATTTCCGAACTAGCCTTGGCGATGGTTTTATTGATTGGTGCAGGGCTGATGATAGCGAGTTTTTTCCGCCTACAGAAGACCAAGCCAGGATTCAATCCAACAGATGTTTTGACAACCAATATTTCGCTACCTGAATCCAGGTATTCCGAACCTTATCAGGTATCTCTCTTCTATCAAAAAGTTCTTGAGCGACTTGAAAGCCTGCCAGAAGTGCAGTCCGTGGGCGCGATCAGTCACCTTCCCCTGATTTCGGGAGAGGCATGTTGTTTTGGGATTGAGGGACGTCCATTCGACATGGACCACACTGCTGACTTCCGCGCGATCAGTCCCGGCTACTTCCAGGCGATGGGCATTCCTCTCCTGAGGGGTCGTTATTTCAGCGAGGCAGACGTAGGGGACAGCGCAGGGGTCATCATTATCAACGAAACGATGGCTCATCGTTCCTGGCCGAATGAGGATCCAGTGGGCAAGCATATAGCTATCGACAAAACCGGAGAGACAGGCGTGCGAGAGGTTGTGGGGGTAGTCGGGGATGTAAAACATTATGGACTGGCCACCGAACCAAGACGGGAGATGTACGTGCCATACCTCCAAAGACCCCGGCACTCAATGACCTTAGTAGTACGCGCCCGTTCCGACCCTATTAATCTGGCAAAGGCTGTGCACTACGCCGTCCGTAAAGTGGATAAAGATCAACCAGTTTTCAACACCCGCACTATGGAGGATATCCTGTCTGATTCGATCTCGCGTCCCCGTTTTAGCATGATGTTTTTAGCCATCTTCTCTGCCGTAGGTTTGGGCCTCGCGGCTATTGGGACTTATGGCGTCATCTCTTATTCCGTCAGTCAGCGCACCCATGAGATCGGCATTCGCATGGCTCTGGGAGCAAGGACGAGCGACGTGCTCAAAATGGTTATGCAGCAAGGGCTTAAACTCACGCTAATCGGTCTCGGAATAGGTATAGCCGCAGCGTTTGCCCTGACCCGCGTTATTTCCAGCATGCTGTACAATATAAGTCCGACCGATCCCGTAACCTTTGTGTGTGTCTCGCTTTTCTTGGCTGGAGTAGCGCTGCTGGCCAGCTACATCCCGGCGAGAAGGGCAGCGAAAGTCGACCCCATGGTGGCCCTAAGATACGAGTGAGATAAGAGAAATTATTGCAGAGGTTGTTCAATGAGAACTCTATGGCAAGACATTCGTTACGGATTTCGAATGCTGTCCGGAATCCTGGTTTCACTGTTGTGGTGGTTTTAGTCCTCTCGCTCGGCATTCCGATACATTGCACTACTATCGCCTGCACGGTATCACTAGCTACCGCCACCAATTCACGGATGCGGAACTTTGGCAGCTGGTTCAACAGAAACATAAGGGGGATGCAACCTATTTCCTTTTTAATAATGCCAGCATGTATGAAGATGCTATCCGGTTTATGAAGCTGCTCAGATAGTTAGCTGGCCGGGTTGAGCTGAAAAATGGGTCTGGAGTTTGTCTTTAGGGGTTCATATCGGGGGCGCGTTACGAACATACGACCTATCAGATCTTTATGTCGGGGTCTGCGTGGCTGACAATAGATAAGTCTTAGATGTGTAAAGAGTTACAGAAATTCGCGGCTCCTGTAAAAGGCGTGCTACCCAGCCAATGCCGAGCCATTCATGACTGGCCCACACACCCGGATGCCTTCGCTGAGGACTGGTCATGGGTAATCCCTGCCTTCGACCCCGGTGACGAATGGCTCGACTGAAAAAAATCCGCAGCCAGGTAAAAAGTAAAAAATGCAAAACTTTTTAGATTTTTCCAAGATAATACTTGACAAACAGACTCATGTCGGATAGTCAATAGCTTGCGGATGCCAAACAAGGCGGTTTTAGTACGTCCGTTTCGAGGAGCTGTGCGAGATGAGAGATACGAAGGAGTGGCTGGGAAAGATAGAGATGTGTTTGGTGACCCAGGATTTAGTGCGTATAATTCTATGTTAACGGCATTCTAAAAGAAGCTATCTTCTTAGTCCCTTTATTGCATATAGGAAATCCTATTAGGATTACTTTTATTCAATAAACAGATTCAGAGAGGAGTGTTGTTATGGTAGTTAATCGATTGTCCAGGATGTATAGTGTTTCGTATAAAGCCTTTTTTCTCTTAGCTACGGTCGTTATGGTTTTCAATTCAGGGTGCAGTAAGCACTTGGCAGGTCGGCCTTATCGGATACAGTTAGTCGAGAACGAGGATCCGACCTTGTTTGAGAAAGAACTTATTGACTTGGAAGCTGAGTACGATGACCCTCAAACAAATCCCCAGATACGTCAAAATATCCGGGATCGATATTCTCGCAAGATGATTGCGGTGATTGATAAGCGATATAACGACTTTCTGGATGATCTGGTCACCCAGCGCAAGGCTTTCGATGCTTCCGCTGATATCATGGCGATCAGCTTGGATACAGCCTCTGTGTTATTTACTCCCCTCACAACAAAGTCGATTCTTGCGGGGCTTTCGGCGCTGGCCACGTCTGGTAAGACTGCCATCAACAAAGTCTACTTCTACGAGCAGACGTTGCCTGTGATCATTACTCAGATGGAATCGGATCGGCAGTCGGTTCTTGCGGACATCATAGAAGGACTGGCCGCCGATGACAATATCTATCCGCTCCACCACGCTGTCCGAGATTTGAGCCGCTATTTCACCGCCGGCACCATCGACGGAGCACTGGCAGAAATTCAAAAGCAGGCCGCTAAAAAGGCTGACGATGCTCAGGTGAGGATTCGACAAGAAATCGATACTGAACTGAAAGCTGGCCGCGCTCGACGCGAAAAGTCCTTCAGAATGATCGTCGATGAGACCTCGTTCATGGAGATGCGATCAACCATCAGCGAATGGTGGGGTGAGCTTGACGAGGATGAACAATGGGAACAAATCAACGTGATCGTACAATGGGCCACTGAACACGGTATATCCGTCAAACCCTTGCTAACTATATTATCTTCCGGAAAGGAGGGGCCTCATCCAGATCGCCTGGGAGCTCTGCTTGACAGCTTAGAATACAATGAAACCAACAGGTTATTCTATGCAGATATTGTTCTTAACGCCATAAAAATTGAGGTTCCGCAATGAGCGAATCGGAATGTAGCTGAAACGGACGCGACATTCCCACAGGTTAACCAAAACATTGGGAGTAAGAAAAATGGCATGTAGTCAAACAAAACGCCTGGCTAATGCGAGTTGGCCGTTGTATCGGACAACAGGATCGGGGCTGTGCTGCTACGTGGTCGCCGTAAACAGTGAGAATGACGCAGCGAAAATTGTCGCCGATGCCCAAAACAAGCCAAATTATGTCAAGCGATCTCAGTTCTATGCTGTACCCAATAATATGGTCCAGGTTTATCTGTATTTCAGTGAGAGTTGAGGGATTGCGACGGGTGGCAGCCGCTGAGCGAACTTTAGTGAGCCAAGTGGATGGTACTTCTCGAGCTTCCAGCGTCCCATGATGCACCTGCGTTGTGCTGCCTGCGGTTCGGCACTGTTTTTATTTACTATGGTCCTTCGGTTCTCATAAAGTGGAAGTAAAACTGAGGTATAGGATATCCTCTTAGAATAGAATCTATGAGTAATTTTTGCTGCCTTATAATAACATAAGCAGGATACAGCACAATGGGAATTTCCCCTTTTACATGTTTTTTATCTACACGCGGCGGCTAAGGGTGAGTTTCCTCACGTCTGCCGAGGTGCGGTCATTGCTGACGCAGCCGATCCCAGAATTTGACCTGACTTACACACGGGGCGCGCTGGGGGCCCTCATCGTAGCCACGCACGGCCAGCCGTTCCTGACCCAGGCCGTGGCCTTCGAACTGGTGGAATACCTCAACGAACAGCAGCGAAAAGAAGCCACTCCCGCCGACGTGGAAGTCGCCATCACCCGCGCGTTGGAAAGCGGCGGCGAATACTTCGCCAACGTCTGGAGCGATGCGGGGGAGCATGGCCAGGCCATCCTGCGCGCGCTGGTCCAAGGTCAACCGCCGCCGGATTCTCCTGAAGCCCACAGGTGGCTCCACGAGCACGATGTGCTGAACGATGCTGGTACCTTCGCCGTACCGATGATGGAACGTTGGGCGAAAGAGCACGCAGGCTGAGTTCTCATTGGGGCTCGTCACTAAGCCATTTTTCGATCAGTTCGGGTATGCCGTGGCGACAAGATTCACGGGACGTGAATCCGGTTTGGGGGGCGGGGTATAGCACTCTACAATACATATGGGTTCGGCTACGCGCTCGGAATGAACTTTCGTGATTCAAACGGACACCGTGAGATGTTGTGGCCAGAGGACCTATGAGAGATAGCAAGCAGCGGATTGACAAAGCACGGCTTTAGTATCTGGCATTGATTTTGAGATAGGGACTGGTGCTGAATCAACTGGACCTAACAAATACATAGAGCCAACGGTCGCTAAACTCGAAGGTCGAAACTGTAATTTTGAGTTGAAAAATGGGTCTGGATTTTGTCT
>CAYGBE010000048.1:0-6445 GCA_964348065.1 uncultured archaeon | reverse complement strand
TCCATAACACCGGCTCATCACCGTTAACATGGTCGCCGCTGCTGGTAGAACGGCTCATAATGACCAGGTCGGCGGCATTGAGCTCATCTACCTTATTGGGATCGAGCTCCGTCCAATAGCCCATTCGGACATCAACAGTGTGACCTTCAGCCGCAAGCCAGTCTATCCACTCCTGGTCATCCTGGATACCATCGAAATCATGGTCGTAGCTTCTAGTCACCCAGATGATATTCGCTCCGGGAGGCTCCCGGGATTTGCTGATCATATAGGCGATGGCGTTGCGGAACATCTGCTCACCTTCGGCGGTGAGGTTCCACGCTCCCTGAGATGTGGCAGGGGGGCCATCGACTTCTTGCGTGCCAGCTACAAATAGCATCCGTGGACCTCCGGCTATCTGGCCTAAGCCTTCATAGAACTCCACACCAGCTGCCCATTCGGCGATGTAAACCCAGTCGTTGTCTAACGTTTGGGCGATTAGGGTACCATTGCCGACATCGGTGCTGCCAACGAATGTGGAGGTGCCCGTACCTACGCTATTGTCCAAGGTAATCACCATGTTGTCCATTTCGAGCGTCACACCATCAAACACAGGATGGCTGGTATCCAAGGCCAATAGTATGGCATCTGCGTTTTCTGTAGAAGTAGAAGTGGTATTCATCCACAGCCAACATCTAGTTCTTGTGAGGTATGAATTCATTACTATCATTGGCGAGGTGACAGAGTTCCACAGGATCGGCTCATCACCGTCATCATGGTCGCCGCTGCTGGTAGAACGGCTCATAATGACCAGGTCAGCGGCATTGAGCTCATCTACCTTATTGGGATCGAGCTCCGTCCAATAGTCCATTCTGACATCAACAGTGTGGCCTTCAGCCGCAAGCCAGTCTATCCACGCCAGGTCATCCTGGATACCATTCATATCATGGTCCTGGGTTTTCGTCACCCAGATGATATTCGCAGCGTGGACTGGCGAGGTCAGGAAAAGGACCAGCATCATAACAAAAATTAGATAAATCAATTTTCTGCACATCATAATAACCTCCTTCTTACAAAAAAAGTCAATGTAACCATGCTTTGGCTACACACCAAAGCACCCCGCGTTTTTCAACAAAACAACCACAAACTTGCACCTTCCCTAAATTTCGTGTCTGCCCAGGACAAATTTTTACAATTTGACACTACCTCCTTTTCTCTCAAAAGCCTGATATTAGCTGTTGACTGAAATGCGAAGTTCATAACTTATCTTTTATTTGAACGTCTTAATTTATGAATCAGGCAAAACGGGATTTCTTTGTCTGCTTTAGTACAGCAGTGGCTTTTCTCAATAGTCCTTAAAAGAACTCATCCAATTGGGCCAGTCGGCCGGCAGGACGCCGCCAGCGATAGTCCAGGGATTAACCAGGTTGAAATCACGAGACCACTTTAATGTCCATAACTGTTTAAGCCCTGTTTTTTGGACGTGATAGTCCATATAAATGATATTTACGTGTCCCTCGTGGCGGTTGAGGCAGAAACGGTTCATGGCATTTTCGTCAGAGCGGAGCTGATGGCCATCGTATTCCGGAGGGGTATCGTCATCATCCGGCCATCCACACCAGAAATAGCAATCCAGGAACATAGGTATATTATTGCCGCCCTTGACGTTAATAGTTCTCCAGAATCTATGAGTCATTTTTCCATAAACGTTATCGCCCACCGGCACATATATAAAGCCATTTACTCCGTAGCTGCCGTAATAACCTATTGTACGCTGTCCTCCGGCATCCCAGCCGGGGATCTTTCCCCAGGAGGTAGACGTGCTGCCCCACCAATCGATCGGCTGTGTCATGTCCGGGTTGGCGATTTTTTTGGCAACCGGACAGCAGCGTATGTCTTCGGTGGTGATGTAGTATTCCCGCATTGAATCCATCCAGCGTCCGTAAGCGTCACCGCCGCTCTTGTGTTCGGGGAAATAGCCCTCGTTGTCGTCCGTGTACATCGCAAAGATAGTGCCCCATTGTCTGAGGTTAGACTGACAAGCTACCCCTCTTGCCTGTTTCCTTACCCGCTGCAGTGCCGGCATCAATATCGCCATTAACAATGCAATGATGGCAATCACTACTAACAGCTCTATTAACGTGAATCCCGTTAGAAATCTCCGGTGTCGTTTCCGCATGTCTTTTTCCCCGTGTCTTTCGGGCAATCTTCCCTTTCCCCGATCAGAAACCTTAATTTCTAATGGGGTGAAGCCTTTTGGTTTGCACATGATACCTTCTTCTCCTTTCCTTTTAGAAAAGTCTACAAAAAATTAATCGGCGTAAAAAAGTGTACTTATGGCTGCGACTGTGCCGTCTTCACTCTACCTACGTTCAACGCCACTGAGCCCCATAAGGCATATTGGCACCTTTGGATATCCTTATTGCCCGGCTGTAAATCACTTTTTTTACTCTTCCGCCGCAATGCTACAAGTTTTGACTCGAAGATGAAGTTATCCGTCGAATGCAGACAGGCGAAAGCCTGAAACCATAATGCTCTGGGTTTTAATCCATAGTAGTTTACTTTACTTTTACTTCACTCTTTGGTATCGTTGACCCTACTCTTTTAAATGCCAAAATGCGGGCAACCTAACGCTTTTTATTGAAATTTTTTCAAAAATTGGTAAAATTTATGTAAGATCCTTTACATGTGGAGGCTAGAAAAGGCTGATGTGTACTTGTGGTCAAAAGACCCGTGAATTAGTCGCTTTAGCCAAGAATGGTGATAAAACCGCTCTAAACCAGCTCTACAAAGTTTACATGGAGCGGGTACGGTGGATGCTACGTCTTCGTATGAGTAAGGAGCTTCGCTCGAAGCTGGAATCGATGGACCTGGTACAAGACACTCTTATCCATGCATTGAACGGATTAGACGACTTCACATATAGAAACGAAGGAGATTTCGTAAGGTGGCTATCAAAAATAGCTGAAAACGAGCTTCGGGGCAGTCTAAAAAAACTGCACGCTGATAAGCGTGATATTCGTAAAGAGGTTCAACTTGACAACTATGGATCAACTACTGCCGGTGGAATTGTCGGAACTCCTGGACCCATCCAGGCCACCACGCCGAGTGTAATTATGTCCAAAAAGGAAGATTTGGATAAGCTCTCTTGCCACTCGCACTGCTTGCATGTCGCTGTCTAGCCCGTGAACAAGGTAGCTTTCGCTGGCACGGAGTGCCGCGGTTAGCTTTCCATCGCCACAACCAATGTGAACGATTAGACCGCCTTTGACATTAGTGGCGTCCAGAATCTGCTTCGTTTTCTTGGTGTAATCTGTCGGCTTAGCCATCACAACTGACAATGTACATGAAACCAATAAAACAAAGGCTAGCTTCGTGAAGAACGGGCACCTTTTCATGACTACTTCTCCTTTTTAGTTGCAGGATTACGCAAATGACGTTTCTGCTATTGTAATGATGACCCTGATTCAGAACAACCAGCTTTTATCCCCAGCCAAGCAGAAGCGCACTGAGCGGCCCACAGATGCCGCCCAAATTGGCCCCATTTTCGCGACTTGAAGCCTACAACTGGGCTACAACCGTACAACCCATTATCTGCCAATTCTTTAAAAATGCCCCAACTGATCGTCTCCTGGCGCACCGGCTGAATCTGAGCAGAAACTGTAATTTTGAGCTGAAAAATGGGTCTGTGCAGTTTATATCAATACCTGCAACACTAAAATGAGGGTATAGCTCCAATGCTATCGGCAAACCATCGAGTTCGCGACCTACCTCTTTGGCAAGCGCCTCATCGTTGCTCCGCATGACTCGATTGCTTAGTTCCTCTATTTGCCTTTCCACCTTCAATAGATAGCCCGGCTTTTATTATGCGGGCAGCAAAGAGAACGCGGTCTGCCTTTAAAATTGCAAAGAATAAAAATTTTTATCGACACATTTCTTCGCGGATGCGCAAACTATATAATGAAAGCTAAACCATTAACGACTTTGAGCTGTCCATTGAACTGTCTGATATGAATAAGCAAGCGAACATGGAAACAGCCGACGGACTACAACAAGGTAATCGCGATGCCTGGTTGAGGCTGTATGACATGTATGCTGAAAAGCTATGGTGTAATGTTGCAAGGCTGATGGCTCATGACCCTGCCTCTGTCCCGGACGTGGTTCAGGAGACTTTGCTGTCTGCAGCCCGGTCAGCGAAGAATTTCAATCCCAGCCGGGGTACGGTGTGGACCTGGCTATGGGCCATAGCTAAACGGCAGATACAAGGGAAGGGAGAACTGTAGACCGATTTGGACACCCAAGGGCGATTATCTGACGTTCGGTATTGGATAATTCGCCGGTTTTGAGAAGAAGGTTTCTAGGGTCTGCAATACCATAGAGATCGCTCATATCTTAAATTGTGGCGTTCTGTTTGCAGCAACTTTGCTCGCCACTCGTTGGCTTTTTCCGGTTTACCCCAGGCTTCATAGAGGTCGATCAGTTGAACAGATGCTAAGATAATTGTTTGCCGCTGCAATTTCGAACCATAATCAAGCTTCCTGAAGATCAGGTGTTAGGGTTTTTCCGTCACCAATATCCTTAACCGCTGCAATCAAGGCTTCCTGAACCAGGTCCATAGGCTGGTCCGACAAGGTCTTTTGACGGATCAACGCCGGGCCCAGGCAGTCGGATTGGTCCCTTTCGTGACATTGGCCCAGTTTTAACTCACCGAACCAAAATAGTCCATCTGGCACTGAAAGGAAAAACTATGACACAGATTTATCCTAATTGACAGAAATCTGCTATTCCAACCATGTAGTCTCAACTGCTATGTTATCCATAGAGACCTCAAGCCAGGCAACATTAAGATAACACAGGAAGGTAAGGTCAAGGTTCTACTTTGAGGTCTAAAGGTGGACCGCCCTCGAGGGGTACAACCTTGAGCTTTCCCTCATCGAAGAAAGCGACTGATTTTCCGTCCGGTGAGAAGAACGGACTTACCGCACCTTCGGTGTTGCGGAACGTCTAACGAGATACAAGTGGCTGTGCCTCATGCTTTTTACAAGATTGTAGTAAGGCCCTGCTACTTTTAGAGGTTACGGTAGAAGGGGTGTGATAAGCGGTAACGACACAGTCATAGGAGAGATTGTCGGGTTGCCTGGTGAGAGACTTCAGATTGCTAATGAAGTTTTTATAATCGATGGTCAGCTACTGGATGTTGAAAAGTATCCTGTTCCCCAGTCCATTCAGTTTATTTTAAGAAACCTCTTCGCGATAAAGGCCACCACCTCATAAAAGCCTTTGCCTCGATATCGCTTGTCTTGATCATACACACCTGCCTTATATGCGAAGCACGAAGCTGTATGCCATGGGCCCTGACACTGTATCGAGAACTTACAAAATAACTATCATTCGGAATTGTAGCTGAAAACGGGATTCTACGCAACCACCGTTTTTCACAGCTTGAATTTGATGAAAAAATACCGGAACGTAAGCGTTCTGAAGGTGAGCCTGTCCGTGATGCCGAATACTGTGATTTTGAGCTGAAAAATGGGTTTGGATTTTATCTCCAGGGGTTCATATCGGGGGCGCGTTACGAACATACGACCTATCGGATCTTTGTGTCGGGGTATGCGTGGCCGACAATAGATAAGTCTCAGATGTGTAAAGAGTTACAGGAATTCGCGGCTCCTGTAGACCGACAACTCCGACATTCATTAAGGGTGGCGATGTACTCGCACCAAGAAACAAAGGCTCACCCTTCTCTCTTTCGAGGACTTCTCCTAGCCCCGACCCAATCGCGCAACTCCTCTGTAGAGACATTTTGGAGCCATAACGTCACCTGAAAATCAGGGTGTTTTTTGGCTCTTGAAAGAGGTGACTTTGAGTGCGTTGTGTCACTCTTCAATATCTTCCATTTGTGACAGTTTTGCTCGCCACTCTTCAGCTTTTTCTGGCTTGTCCCAAGCTTCGTAGAGTTCGATCAGGTTACACCACGACTCTAACGTGAGTGGGTGAGTGTCACCGAGTTTGAGGCGGCGGCCTTCAAGAGCTTGAATTAGTAGTGGCTCTGCTTTATCGTAATCATCTTTTTCTTTGTAAAGCACAGCCTGGTCGTTCTTGGATCCCAGTGTGTGCCAAGCTTGTTCAATTTGCGATTAAACACGGTATCATTTCGATCTAAGCTACTTATCACCTCGTAAATTTTTAGTCTAAATCACGTAATATTACGAGCAGCGCTCAATCCCACTTAGATAGTATAAAAGAGCGGGCTAAAGAAATAAGCAATGTATCGTATTACCAGTTTGGTTAAGTGAGACTTAGATGAAAAGAAGGCGTGTAATTTTAACAAATATTGTGTACAACCCAAAGAAACAGAGTTTAGGCAAAACAAGCTTAAGAGCGTTTTCTTGTTCTTGTGGTTTCGTCAGCCATTAAATGGTAGCCCTTTTTGTATAACTCGATTGCTGGGGATGCCAAATTAGATGGC
>CAYGBE010000047.1:0-2928 GCA_964348065.1 uncultured archaeon | reverse complement strand
ACTGATTGACAGAACCAGATATGGGATGTGGAACACAGCTGGTTGTAAGGACATGATTACCCGAGCGCGTGAGAAGATCCTGAAGATCCTGAAGGAACACCAGCCCGAAACCGTACCTCGAGATGTTGTTACGGAAATCAGCAGCATTATAGAGAGACGAACATTAACATAGCGGACAAACGCGCGGAAGGTAACCGGAATCGAAAGGCAAGCCATGGAACGCTGTTTAGGATGCACTTTAAATTTGAGTCTGAAGAATCTCATATCTGACAAATGTGAGACATTTAATGCTTCTCAGAGAAAATTGTCTCGCAAATGATAAATAGGAGTGGGAAAACAGTATACTCCAAGGGAAGGAGAATAACGTTGAAAGCAAAATCGAGCATAGTGGCAACACTGCTAGTAATGAGCATGCTAACACTGACATTCAACGCTCAACTAGGGATAGAGCGCGGATACGGTTCTGTCACTGCCGAAGATGGCGGATCAGCGGAGAGTCTGAGTTTAAGGTGGCAAGTCGATATTGCAGGAGCATTTCCGGGACCTCTGCTTGTCGACGATGTTGATGGCGATGGAGTTCAAGAGATAATTGGATTTTCTAATGTGGGAAAAGATGGAAACGAGACTTGGCATGGCTATGTGTTCACACTTGATCCAAGAAGCCGCCAAATCACTTGGCAGAGCCAAGACCTGGGTGCTGTCCAATGGCATAACGTTTGGCATAAGTTGCGTGTCGTCGACCTAGACGGAGACGGAGACAAGGAAATAGTTGTTTGCGTGTGGAGACAAGGATATCCCAGTGGCGGGTTCTGGTCTGGATTTGTATATGTTTTTGATGGAAAAACCCATGCTCTTCTCTGGAAGAGCCCGAACATCGGCGGCAGAAACATGGATCTTGCGATTGCTGATCTGGATGACGATGGCATTAAAGAGATCATAGCAGGTGGTAATCCTCAATATCCACCACCTTCAAATGGACGTGTCTTCGTGTTTGACGGTGCCAATTTCACCTTGAAATGGGAGACAGGAAGCATAGGTGAACCCATGGCCATAATTGTGGATGATCTTGAAAGTGACGGTGATAAAGAGGTACTTGTCGGAACCATGTTTTCGGATTCCTCCAGATATTACGTTGGCTACCTTCATGTATTTAATGGGATAAACGGCGTGTTGGAGTGGAGAAGTGACAATATGGGAAACGTGGTAAGCATTGTAGTGGACGATGTTGATATGGATGGTACCAAGGAGGTCATAGCAGGTACTTCATATCAGAGATGGTATGAAGACATAGGACACATACACATTTTCGACGCGGAAACCAAAGATCAAGAGTGGGAAAGCCCTGCAATGAAGTATGTGCGTCCTATCGATATCTGCGATGTTGATGATGATGGAATCAAAGAGATTGTAGCTGGGACAACTGAATATCATCAAAATGTATACAATGGCCACTTGCACGTGTTTGACGGGGTCACACATGAGCAAGAGCTTGACGCTACGATAGGCAACGTTTATTGCCTAGCAGTAGACGACGTAGACAATGATGGGATCAAAGAAATCGTAACTACAAGTAGTTTTCGGAAAGAGCCTTACACTGGCTATCTCAGGGTTTTTGACGGAAAGAACAAGACGCTTGAATGGATCAGTGAAAATATCAATTCATGCATGCATGCATGGCGCACCTCGATTGCGTTGGCTGATCTTGACGAGCAGGGATCGATAGAAACAATTGTAATGGGCGCTTCTGAGCATACGTGTGTTTTATACGTGTTTTCACACGCACCTCCGGCTCTCCCATCACTCTCAATCAAGCTCTCTGGCGAACATGACTATCTATTCATGGAAAACGTGAAGGTACGGTTGGCCGCACTGGTTGAGGACGCTGTCACTATGGAACCTGTCTCGGATGCGAACGTAACCGTTGAAATCTATGGCGCAAACGGCACTCTTTGGGTGTCTGACATAATGATGGAAAGGATTGCTGATACTGGTATCTACGAGTGGGAGAGTGAGGAAACCATTCGACAATTACGGTTGGGGAAGGGAGTTTACCTTGTTCATGCACGAGCTTCACTGCCAGGAGGTCCAACGGCAGCTGACATCCTACAGTTTCACATAGATCCGCCAACAGAAGGGACGCCTAGCCTCTCAACGCTCTACGTGACTGCAGTCATAGGTATCTTGGTAGTCATCGTTGGGCTAATCGCCCTAAGACGATCCATCCATCGCCGATCTCGACCCGTAAATCGACACTTGATTCGCAGACTATAACCCCCTCTTTTTTTGCGCGCGCAAAATTTTATTACCAAATCATCGGTAACCAAAGATGCTCGCGTGCCGAGAAGGGGAAAGCATGAATCTCAAGCTTACGGCAATGCGTAGAGAAGAATTAGATAGCATCCATGCTGCAACGCTGGAGGTGCTCAATGAGGTCGGCGTGAAGTTCCCAGATGGTACAGCACTCAAGGCGCTGGAGAATGTCGGCGCAGAGATCGACTTCAAACATATGATTGCCCATATGCCAGAGCAAACGATAAAGGAGGCGCTGAAACACGCGCCAAGCCAGATAACTCTATGTGCACGCGATCCTAAACATGATGTGCATCTAGAAGACCGGCAGGTTCACTTCATGCCTTCCGGCATTGGAGTCTACATCTACGACCTCGAAACGGGAGTGCGACGGAAAGCGACCCGACAAGACACCGTCAACGTCTCCAAGATCGTGGATGCTCTGTCGAACATTCATGTGTTGCAGGTGATGGTGTCACCCGGGGACGTCCCAGACAAGGTTGCGGATCACTACAAGTTCTTGGCTGGCTTCAATAACACAACGAAGCACGTGAGCAACTGCATAGGACCAATCACCTCTGATGATGGCGCGAGAGACATCGTGAGAATGGCCTCTTACGTCGCAGGTGGCAGCGATGA
>CAYGBE010000046.1:0-2688 GCA_964348065.1 uncultured archaeon | reverse complement strand
GCAAACCTTTAGCCGAAGAGCAAAAAAAACCAAGCACCAGCCAAACCTGATGCTTCGCTGTTGGGATGTGGACTCGCCTGACAATTTCCGCTACAAATATGGCATGACCGGGGTGGGAGCTGAATTGTTGATCTCATCTTTGAACTAATCGGTGGCCCAAGGTGACCCTCGGATTCACAAGGGCGGGCTTCCCAAATTGGGCTGAAATAGATATCGCCAAGAATTCGAAGGACGCTCTGGAAATGCTGCGGCAAGTATGTTGCGGTGAGCGGCGGAAAAGTCATTCAATGACAAAACGAGGATCGAGCAGACACCGATGGGACCTCCTACCAACCATCGACAGAATTCGATATAGGGGCCTGGCGGTCATAGACGGAGAAGACAGTGTCTTTTCAAGAGGAGGTCCCTGGCGCCAGGCAGTAGACCCGTGTTACGATAACGTAGGCAGCCATTTTTTCCAGGGTTTTGAGGAAGAATCAGTCGAAGCAGATGAAACGGGGCACTCATAGGAATTCGACACAGAATGGCTCAATCCTATACTGAAATGAGTCGACGTGAATTCACCAGACTGGTGGCTCCGGCCGCCACGGTATCATTCGTGCCCTCGGGCATGATCAGAGCCGCAGAAAAACCTATCACATACGGGCCCAAAGCCACGGTGAGCCTGGCAGGTATGCGCCAGGGACTGGCCGAGGCTGACGCCATGGCGGCGGTCCGGCAGGCGGCAGAGGCGGCAACGGATTTCTCCTGGCTTTCACGGGGAGACTCTGTCCTGATAAAACCGGTCGTGAATTCCGGCAACCCGTATCCGGCCACAACCAGTCCGATAGGATTGAAGGCTATGATTGCCCTCTTAAAGGAGAAAGGAGCCAAGCGGGTCGTGGTCAGCGACATGTCCGGGATCGTGCGCGTCAAACTCCTACCTGACAAGAGGCGCGGTAGCACCAGGGAACTGATGAAGTCCTGCGGCGTGGCCCAGGCCGCCGAGGAAGCGGGTGCGGAACTGTATCTTCCCGAAGAGGAAGGTTGGGAAGCGTTTTTCGAAGACGGCCCCGTTTCCGAGTCCAACTGGAAGGCTGGAATTACGATGCCGAGGATCATCAGAGAGGTGGACCACGTTATCCTTCTGCCCCGTTGCAGCCGGCATGCTCTGACTGGAGCCAGCCTGGGGATGAAAGCAGCGGTTGGGTACTGGCGAACCGATAGTCGACTCGAGTATCACCACGATGCTGCCACTCTCCAGGAGAAAACGGCAGAGGCCAACACCGTGATCAGTTTGAAGGAAAAGCAGCGCCTAACCCTAACCGTTGCCGATAAAATTCAGGCCACTTTCGGTCCGGACAAGGGATATGTCGTTGCACCCGATATCGGGCTCGTCCTTGCCTCCGAATCACTTGTGGCCCACGATATGGTCGTCCTGGCCTGGCTCCTCGATTCCAGGCGCCTAGTCCCGGAAAATGAGAAAAAGGGACTCCGGGACCCTTACTCCTGCCAGTTCATTGTCAATATGGCCAATCGGTGGGCTGTCAATCTTTTGGGTGGTATGTTCAAAGCGATTGGGGCGGAGAAACTCGTCAGAAACGACCTTGAAACCATTTGGGACGATCGCGTCCTGAAACGGGCATTTCAGCTGCTTGGCGGCATTCCTCAGTTGGAATTCATCGAAGCCAATTCCCAGGTCCCCGCTGAACCGAGAAGGCGACTTGCTGCAATGACCACTGCTCCTGGATAAACTTGAATCGGACAGAATGCATTTTTCATTCACCGATGGGGTCTTCTCTTCGCCCCGTGCAGCCGTAGCCGAAGCGGCCACTTCGGCGGAGTAGGTTGCCCCACGCCGCGCCGTCGCCATAGCGGCTTTGGCGCGTCGGCGACTTGGCGCGGAGAGCTTCACCTTACAGAACAAAGTCATGCTAGGAGTCGAGAGCAGGCTTGACCCCTCCCCCTATACAGCCTCGGCTTTGAGTTCAGAGTATTCCTCAAATCCCTGATCCTTCCTCCTCTTTTCTCCCTTCTGCCGATTTTCCAATACGTAATAGGGGCCCCATTTCAGGAGGATCTTGACCGCTGGAGTATCACTCTTTTTGGCAAGGGGTGTCAGAAAGGCGCGTCCACCAGTTGCTGCCCTGCACAACATCTGCAAGGGCCTCCGGTGCTACCCTGTATGGCATCACTCGTATGTCACTCCTGTTACGGCCGAAGGCCCACTCCAAAAATGGGATTGACAAAAGAATCGTATTTCATATACTCAAAGCAAAGCGAGAGTATCGAATAAGTCCCCGTTGTGTTCGCCTTACTTGCCAATGATGTCAACTGGTTACATTAAAGCTTCCCAAAGATGGTTTTAGCGCAATCCACAGAGGAAGAAATCCTAGGACGTGCTGAGGGAAAAGCACCCTATACAATCCTGAGAACACGAGTGGCAAAGGTATTTCACCCGAAAATAATGGGGATCGTCTGGATATTTATACTGTGGGAGATCGCTTCTCTCATAACGCCGGAAAATCTATTCCCTAATCCATATGTTGTATTTCGAGCGGTTATCCTTGGAGTGATCTTGAAAGAGGGTTTTTTATTTCACGTGGGTATGACCGTTTTAAGAATTATCATCGGGTTTTGTATCTCCTTCTCCATTGGCATGTCTATGGGCGTACTAATGGGAGCCAAGAGATTCTGGGAGGACTTCTT
>CAYGBE010000045.1:0-2644 GCA_964348065.1 uncultured archaeon | reverse complement strand
ATGGGATTAGGATACGCCTTGAGAGAGGATATTCATTTCAAGGGAGGCGAAGTCCTTGACCTGAATTTTGATACCTACGAAATACCGAAATTCTCCTGGCTTCCCAAGATTGAGACCGTACTGATCGATGACAGGGAGGCCTCTCCTCAAGGAGGTGGAGAACCTGCGATCATTTGCATGGGTGGGGTCATCGCTAATGCCATCTTTGATGCCACCGGTGTCCGCCTATTCCAACTCCCTATGACGCCGCAAAGAGTCAAACAGGCCTTGAGTTGAGGGGAGCGGGTCGTAACAACTTATATTTTTTATAATCGCTCCCTGTATCCTATTTATTTTAAGCTAATTATATTTATAATGT
Source organism: uncultured archaeon (assembly GCA_964348065.1). Lineage (GTDB taxonomy): Archaea > Aenigmatarchaeota > Aenigmatarchaeia > Aenigmatarchaeales > Aenigmatarchaeaceae > CS1-C013. Next base: position 2,286 of record CAYGBE010000045.1, on the reverse strand, counting down.
ATTGAATCTTGTCTTTGTATAATCAGAGTGGGACTCATATAATCTTTGAGATGGAATTTCTGGAGCAGCATGAAACGATTTAAATGATTTATTTATGCTATTCATGTTTTTTTAGTTGGAGATTGCCAAATTTGTCTACTCTAAGCTGCCAGCCTGGACTGACCAGAGTAGTGGATTCTTTTTCTTGAATAATTGCCGGCCCTTTAATCATTTGGCCAGCTGCCAACATTAACCGATCATAAATATGACATCTCAATTCCCCATTCTTAAACCATACGGACCGCATCTTAGCTTGTTTCGCTTTATCAAAACTCGCTTTCGATCCCAAGCGCTGTATTTTGGGTTTAGGCTGAAGAATCGATGCTTGTAAGCGCAGATTAACAACCTGGATTTTCTCTCCAGGAGCACTCAATCCATAAGTTTTGGCATGGACTTGATGAAAGCCCTCTTTGGTGAGTCGAATGTTCTCCTTTGAAAGATTGGGCCCCGGTAAGGAAATGTTCAGTTCATAGTTCTGATGGAAATAACGGAGATCAGCAGAGACCTGGATTTTCCTCTCTTTAGGGGCCACATCATTCTTTTCATACCAAGCTTCGGCTCTCTTTTTTAGTCGAGAGAGTATTCTATTAAGGTTAGCTATCTTGTTTAAAGACATTATAGCCGTTTCCATAAAATCCGTAGTCCTATTTCCATAAAGGAGTCCTAACGTCGAAAAAAGTCCTGGCAGGCGAGGCACGATAATATGATTGATTGACATCTTCTCAGCTAAATCCGCAGCATGCAGCGGTCCAGCCCCTCCATAAGCCATCAAGGTGAATTCCCTCTGATCATGCCCACGCATGACAGAGATAAGGCGAAGTAGACGAAGCATGCTGGCATTAGCAATAGCCAAAATTCCTGCAGCTGCTTCTTTCAATCCCATCTTCAGAGGAACGCAGATATGGCGGTTTATGGCCACTTCTGAAAGCCTGGGATAAAGAGCCATCTCCCCTCCGAGAAAATGATCAGCGGATAGCCGACCAAGAATTAAGTGTGCATCTGTTACCGTCGGGCATTCGCCGCCTTTTCCGTAACAGGCAGGGCCAGGAATGGCCTCTGCGCTTTTTGGCCCGACTTTAAGGTGGCCGCCTCTATCTATCCAGGCAATACTCCCGGCTCCTGCCCCGCATTCCACCACATCGATCATAGGAGTTAGAACCGGATAACCGCTTCCTCTTTGACGCCCGCCATGGTGAAATTCACCTCCAACTTCGTATTCTGGAGTGTACTGGAGCTTCCCATCTAAAATCATTCCCGCTTTGGCAGATGTTCCTCCCATATCGAGAGCAATGACCTTGTCCATCTCGAGTTCTTTGGCTAGATAGGCGGCTCCTAGAAGTCGTGCTGCAGGGCCTGATTCGATCAACGTATGAGGCCGCCTTTCTGCTTCATCGGGGCTTAAGATTCCGCCACCAGAGTGCATGATCCTCAAACAGGGTTGTTTTCGTCCTTGATTCTTCAATTTTTTTTGAATTGCCTGGAGATAAGATATGACTCTAGGAGCCACGGCAGCCGCAACGACTGTCGTGCTCGTCCGCTCATACTCGCGGAACTCAGGAGAGATCTGGCTCGAGAGAAAAATATGCTTCTTATCGAATGCTTTCTGAGCCAACTTTTTCAGCAACTCTTCATGCCCTCCCTTATAAAAAGAAAAAAGCAGAGAAATAGCCAAAGACTGAATATTCTTTTTGGATAAATCTGAAATCTGGGCTAAAGAATCTTCTTTATCTAAAGGAATGATAATCTTTCTGTCAGAGGAAATCCTTTCTCTTATTTCTTTCACACAGTCTCGAGGCACAAGGGGCACACGCCGATCTTTAAATAAATCGTAAAGACTGGGACGTTGCTGGCGACCGATCTCCAGAAGATCCCTGAATCCTTGGGTAACCAGCAGTCCTACCTTTGCAATTTTCCCTTCGAGAAGTGCGTTGGTGACGATAGTTGTCCCATGGATAAGCTCATTCAATTGGCTAAGATCCTTGCCGGCAAGTTTTAAGACCTTGGCCAATCCCTCTACGAATGGAATTTCTGGCCTTTCAGGATGGGAAGAGACCTTTGCTGTGGAAAAAATGCCCCGATTCTCATCGTAAAAAACGATGTCAGTAAAGGTTCCACCAGTATCAACAGCGACACTCATTGTTCATAGGCCTTTTTTTGATTTCATTTTTTTCCTCAAGAATTTGGTCTTAGTTTCATCGATTTTTCCGTATTTGGTGAGGACAATGCCATAGTCATGACGCATCTGCG
>CAYGBE010000044.1:0-8343 GCA_964348065.1 uncultured archaeon | reverse complement strand
ATGAGGGAGGCGTGATAGCTGGTACCGCAGGCCAAAAAGACCACGCGGCTAGCCGATTTCACCATGCGCGAAAGCTGCTCGAGTTTGTCCTTCTGAACCGTACTGAATGATTGCATCAGCCTTTCCGAAACGAGGGGCTGCTCCTTTATCTCCTTGAGCATATAGTGCTCGAAGTGCTCCTTGGTCTCCTCCTTTCTCGACCAGGCGAACTTCATGACCTGCTTCTGGACGGGCTCTCCGTTTTCGTCGAAGAATTCGTACCCGTGATCGCCAATCACTGCGAACTCGTTATCTTCAAAGAATATCGCACGGTTAGAATGATCACTGAAGGCGTAGATGTCGGATGCAAGGATGAGTCTTTCCCGCGAGATGCCCAAGACGAGAGGGGAGTCCTTCTTGAAGGCATACAGGCGGTGGTCGTCCTTTGCGAACAGGAGCACCGCGAATGTCCCCTCTATCTCGTCCATAAAATGCTTGATTATCTCCTTCATATGCTTGCCCGACTTGAGGTGGAGATCGAAGTAGTGTGGAATAATTTCGGTATCGGTCTCGGAGACAAATCGGTAACCTCGATTCTGAAGCATTTCCTTGAGTTCCTGAAAATTCTCGATAATACCGTTGTGGACGGCGAAAATGGTGCCCTCGGCATTGTGATGGGGATGCGCATTCATCTGGGTTATTCCCCCGTGGGTGGCCCACCGCGTGTGGGAGATTCCCAGGGTTGTCTCGATACCATCCGTCCCCCCCAGGGTTTCGATGTATCCGGTATTTTTCCTGAGTAAACCCTCGAAGGTGGCAAATCCGCAGGAGTCATATCCCCGATACTCCAGCCTCTGGAGCGACCTGATGAGGTCATCCTTCACCGAGAATTTCTCTTTTGCGACAATGCCTACTATGCCACACATGTTTGTTCGTCCCTCGTGTCCGTGCCTCGTGTTCGTGAACGATCTACATGCCCCTTCCAATCTGCCGTTTTCTGTCAGCCGTCAGCGGTCTTCTCTCCATCCCTACCGTCATCGGTCGTCGGTCCGCCGTCCATTTCTTCCGGCCGTCATCTGTCTGTCGTCGGTGGTCTTTCTGCACTCTCCGCGAACACCTCTCACGAATCACGACTAACGGGTTTAACGAACTTCCTTCTCAAGCCTTCGTTTCCGGTTTCAATTAACCTTTGCTCGCTACATTCCTGACAAATGGTGTGTGTTTCCCTGGGATCATCGAATGGGTACTTCTCGCCGACCTCACGCTGACACTCGAGACAAATGATCTTCATCTTCGCACCTCCGTATTTTGGTGTAACAGGTAACCATTAGCAGGGTAGAGGACGAATCATAGAACACTTAATGCTACTAACATACTTCTACCTTTTGTCTATTGCTTCGCCAACTACTACTCCAATACCTTAAACCGTGTTTTTTCAGGCATCTTATCATACGGGCGCTCCCTTTCTTCCCGTACCTGGTCCTTGATGCGCTTCACGTGGCCACGACCCAAGCCCTTAACCTCACAGCCCAGTTCAAAGTAGCGCTTTATCCTGCCATCATCCAGAATACCGAAACAATCAATGACCGCCATCGGTCCTCCGGCCATCTCCACCACCTCATCCGGATCGAGATTCAAGTAAGGCTTATGCCTGACGGCAAAGATGAGTGCATCGACCTTGCGGAGGGCTTTGTTCAGATCCTGCTCAACCCGGAGATTAGACAATTTCTTCTGGTTTCGGAAAAACCTCTTCAAGCTATGCGCAGGCGGAGGATACTCATCCTGCTTTTCGAATTCCCACCAGTGTGGAACGTAAGGGTCGTGCACCCGTAATTCAGCCCCCATCTCGGTGAGCCGGCGCACGATCAGTTCGGAGCCGCTATACCTGGTATCTCCCACGTCCTCCCGATAAGAGGCCCCCAGGACGAGGACTTCCGCGGCCGCCAGGGGCCTGCCCATGTTTCGAAGGGAATCACGGGTAAGCTGGGCCACGTGCAATGCCCTGGTGTCATTGATGTCAATGGCCAATGGGGTAATCTTGAAAATATCGTCCGCAAACCCATGGATGTGCCGGTAGGCCCAGAGGCCCAGGCCGCCATCTTTGGGCAGGCAGTACCCGCCGATGCCAGGTCCAGGAAATAAGATGTTGCTGTGGGTGGGCCTGAGCCTAATGGCCTCAATCACCTTGATCAGATCAACGCCGTTTCGCTCGGCAAACAGGCTCCACTCGTCGAGAAAAGCCAAGATGGTAGCCCGAAAGCTATTTTCCACGATTTTTGCCGTTTCCGACTCAATGGGCCGATCCAGTACGGTAAGGGGGTACTGATCGGTATTAATCACCTCGTTGAGAAATTTCACCGCCCTGCGCGTGGCTTCTTCGTTGATGCCGCTGCAAACCCGCCAGAAATTGCGGATGCTGGAGACGTACTCCTTACCGGGCATTACCCTTTCGAAGCTGTGGGCCAAAAGAGGGTCACTCCGGACGCCACGCTTGCGAAACACTTTTCTCATGATGGGGTATGCCACTTGTTCGGTGGTACCCGGGGCCACGGTTGTCTCGATAAGGACCAGCGTTTCCGGAGATATGTGTTCGGCGATGATTTCCAGGGACTCTTCCAGGGCAGTCATATCCGCTCGGCCGTCCCGTACATTTCCGAGGGACTCTTTCAGATAGTCGCACTGAATATCTACCACCACGACATCCGCGAGCTTCAGGACGTCATAGCTAAAGGTTGCAATGAGGGTCTTTCTCTCATGTACACAACGGTGAATCATTGGGGCAATTGCAGGATCTTCGGCTTTCACCGGCGGGAGCCCCCGATTCAGCAGGGGGATTTTCCAGTAGCTGCGCGTGCTGGGCCGCTGCATGCCTATGACAAACTTCGTAGGGTTGCCTTCTCTATCTTCAGTATCAGCTATCACCGCCGCCATCACCGCCCCCACAAATCCCACACCCATGACCACCACAATCTCGCGCCCCAGGGCGCGTTGGTCGCTGACTATTTCTTTCATGCGCTTGAATTCTTCTTCATACTCCTTGGGGCCTGGCAATTGAAACTTCTCCCCATCAGGACTGAGAGAATAATCAATCGACACGTTCGTCCTCCTGGAATAGTTTTCCTTAATTCGTTGAAACAGTTCTAGCCGATACTATACTAGGTTTAGCAGTCAGCTTAAAGAGAATCAATAAAGATCTGAAGATATGGAGGGAGGGTTAGAACTCCATGCAAGGGTTCTTTCTGAATGGAAGGTCGAATCTCGTATTTGATGGCAGCTGTTTTCAACCTCCGAACTTTTGCCTCGACACTGTTTTATCCACGAATTGCCATTCAATCCAAGATTATCAATCCACCTGGTGGATTCGGCGGTTCACTGTCACTCGTCCCTGATTCATTGCCATTCCTATCGACACTGGTGATTCGATAATATGCTGACGAATCGGGATCGGCGCCCCAGTCAAGCCAAGTCGATGTGCCAACCGGTACAGAAGCAATTCGGTGTCGTTGATCAACGGGGGGAGTTCCCTCAGTTGAATAATAAATGTTGTAGTAACGAATCTTCGAATAAGTAGGCTCAGTCCAGCTTAAGCGATAATGACCGGGAGTCGATTGCTTGGCGATGGAAAAATTCGATGGAACTGGGGGGGCTATCGTCCAGAAGGGGGTAACCCCACCTGGATTATTGGGATATGGCGATGCCTCTTCACTTATCGCTACATTCCCATGTTCGTTTAACGTGACTCTCCACGTATTTGATAACGTGCGAGATTCAAGGCGTGAATGTTCCTCACTGGTCACAGCGTAATATCGAGTCGTATTGTTGGATTGTGTCACATGATAATAATTCGTTCCAAAGGGAACGCCTGTCGTTGTCAATTCAGACCATGTTGAGTTATCAAAGGATGCCCAGACATGGTAATATTTAATTTCTTTTGGCTCAGGAGGAGGATCGGTCCCCTCGTTGGGCCAGCCTCTTGTTGTATATTTAGGAGAATTCCATGAAATTCTAACATTTCCTCCAGCCTTCGACGCACCGGTTATTATTGGAGGATAAGGGTAGTAAGAGACCGCCCAAAATATATCATTACTGTTGGCTGAATAATTCAGAAATTCACTGTGAAAAGCTACTTTTGTTCCATCGGGGCTCTGACCTGGCCTCGATAATGTATCGTAGCTAGTACCCCCATTAGCCCGTGCATGAGGATTGCAAACAGCAACCGCGCTAGTAGTATCATCGTATTTAGCAGTATATATACGACTATTCCCCACTGTACTAACAAACCAGTCAGAAAAGCCGCTCCAATCATGATGCTGCACACCGCCAATATTAAATTGCTGGGAGATCCATTGATGATTTTTTATATCCCATATCCCTGGACTAGGCGGATTCATCTCAACTGCAGAAAAGAGTGCATATCTACCCCACCTATCAGGTCTAAAATGACTCCAATAATCACAGCCAAAAGGATCTCGTGTTCCCCCCCAATCGTCGACGGTGTTTTCAGGCCACTGTTCATCAAATGTGCCTGGAGGCGTGAAACTATAAACCGATCCGCCATCAGCTGCACTTCCCAACACTTTGATCCGCCACCAAGCATGGGAACCAGAGGGTAATGTAAAAACCCATGTCCCATCGCCCACATAAAATTGATTATGCAGCCTTGTATATGATTCTGGTGTATCCCCCCACCTATGATCCATATTTCTGTCCACTGTATAACCATCTGGATCATCGAGACCGGCAACACTGTCTGGAAAAACTGTGGCGGGATACCACCATGATTCGTCCCACGGCATGGCAATAATTTTCTTGCCATCTCCCGATATCGTTTTATTTAATGTTAGCTCGGATCCGTGGGTAAAAGGAAACGAAATCAATAACTGTTTTTCGACATCTGTATCGGATACAGTACACTTATATAAATCATGTTCATTCATCCCACTAATACCGGCCCGGTTCCTAGCAAAACCATAATAGACATCAGGTATCTGAGGTGACCAATGGAAGTAAGGATTATGGACAAAAACTCTTGCAGGGCCATTAATAATGGGTCTTAAATATGAACCGTCAGCATTTACTATCCACCATACCCTGCGTCCATCTCTATCAAACGCTGCAGTATCGATTGGGGATTGAAAAGCAAGTCTATTTCCATTTGCACTCCAAGGAGTTACCCCAATGTCATCGTGATATCTGGAGTTCAAATCTTTTGTAGATGACATACGCCATACTTCATGGCCTGTAGTCACGTCTGTATAACATAGGGTCATAGGTTGCCATAGGTAATGATTACCTGGGTCCTCACCCGAATAGAACGTCGCTGAATTCAGTCTTTCCCTTCTCGCTCCAATTTCATCTAAATTCTCTAAAAAAGCAAAACTGGTGCTTGCAGTAAGCATTATAGAGAAAACGAGAGTAATACATGGTAACTTACCCCTGGGAGTTGAAAGAGCGAATCTGGGTCTCATGCTGTTGTACAACCTTCTGACAGAGCTCAAGGTTACCGTAAGTTCTGAAGTCATGCTTTTACCCCCTTTGTAGTCTCAACCTTGCAATTCTTGTCGCCAATTGGAAAGGCAAATTGTGGGCCAAGTGGAATACATGAACCCCGTAGCGCAATTAACTAACTAATCCGGCTATTTAGGAGGAGCAACATGGCGTAGTAAGCAGGCTCTCATCAAATTGAACCGGTGGAAATTGTAACTTGTACATGGGTTCAGTTACAGAAATGTAACACTCATTACTCAGGTGCCAACCTGGGATGAGCCAGCAGAGGACGGAAAGTGACATGAAGCTCCTCAAGGCTACAGATAACGCATTCGAATGCGCGTCAAAATATTCCAGATCCATTTGACCTTCCAACTTGATATCCAAATTCAAGCTTATTTCATTTCTGAGAAGGAGCGCAAATCACGCCTTTTAACATTTCTAATGCTCAGCGTGGCCAACCAGTCCTAATTACAATCGCCCCTCACTCTTCATTTCCTGTAGGTCTATTTCACAAGTCTAACATCATCTATATGGATAACCTCAGGCCACGGAATGGTCAGAATGAAGATTCCAATCCCCCGTATATCACCTAGATCCATTTTTCGATTGTTCGGCGCGGTTTCGATATCCTCGAGGGGAATTTCAATGTCGTTCCACCCGGGAAGAAGTGTATAGTAGCCGTTAAAACGGTCATAAGAGCTTTGAGTATTCTTACTATCGCGGGCATCATGAATCCTACAATGTATTTGGAGTAAATCGGAGGACGGATTGAAAATGCTCAGATTAAGATAGCGAAATTCTTGCCAATCTCCAGGAAAATGATTCAGCACAATTGCAGAATATATAGCCGAAGTCAATTGCGCTTTTAGGGACGCCCTTCCGTGTCGCACAATTGTGTGGTCAATGGTGAGCTTATAGCGACTTTGCCATCTAGTAACTTCAAAAGGCGTTTCGAAATCGGCCAAAACGGGGAACTGTGTCTTGGCAATCGCTTCGTCGGTCAATGCCCTCGCCAAGGGAAAAATTTCCAATAGAACCATTATGGCTATGAAGAGTTGCAAAAAATGGAGGGGAATTTTTGGAGACGCCTTACGGTTAGGAGAAAGAAAGAAGAGCGCTGCCATGCAGCCGAGTAAATTCCGCCAAATATCTCCTACATCTGCTGTTCGCTGCAAACCAGCTTGCACTAATTCTGTCAGTAAACTGAAAAGTAAACCGAAAGAAAAACACCAAAAGAACTGTTTCAGAAGGTTATTTCTGGCGAGTTTTTCCCACCCATGTATTAATGAAAACGTCCCTATGGCGAAAAAAAAGATATGTCCCAAATCCCATGCACGCTGATATGAGCGTGGAGAGTAATAATCTGGTCCACCAACAAAAAGAAATACAAAGCAGAGTGTCGAGAGCAGGAAAAGAACCTTCGTCTTATGAAAACAAGCTAAGAATGCCACAGAAGCCTTCTCCTCCCTTCACCAATCAACCAACGAACATGTTCCTTGATCCGAAGATTCGCCTCTATTCGATGGTGAAGCCGACAGTTTGCCCCTGATATTGTCCTCCAGAGGCTCACAATGCGCTGCATTGCCTCGCATATGATTAGCGCCGGTACAGGGATAACAGGTAGCTCGCCATATCCCTCTAGAAACCTCTTCTCTAAGGCTTCAACATGACGTGGATTGGCAGTCAAACTTACTCTGTCGTCTTCAAGATGAACAAGCATTTTTAGTACATCTACAGCGACACAATCCTCCTGGTAGCCAAGGAAGTCAATTACGGTGATCCCATTTCGCCCGGTGAGGATATTCCATGTGTGAAAATCAGAATGGCGTCCGCTCACTGGGATCTCCCTTCCTGATAGTTCTTTCAATTTATCTTTCAGTAAGGCTTCAACTCTGTGGTGCAGATCTTTGGGACAACGTGGGTCCTGTGACTTTTGAATGAGACGCAGTCTTTCTTCCGTTCTTTGAACAACTCCGTTCAAAGCCTCCGGACCACACAGGCGTACTTCTGTGAATTTCTGAAAGTGCTTTAGCCATCGCCCAGAGTTGTAGAAATGATCTAAAAGTTCCATGAATTTCTTCCTGGGTGAAAAGTAACGAGCCCACCGGAGTTCATCCGTGAGCAATCGACCGTCCACAAATTCCATTATAAAGGTCTCAAGTTCAGGGACGACGAGAATAGGCCGAGGGACAGAACATTTTTCGATTTCTTGAAATTTCGCATGAAGGTTTTTTAGGATTTCATATTCAACGACCGCCTGGTTTTGTCTCTCAGTGATTGTCCTGTTGGCGGTATGGTGCACAATGGTTTTCATGACCAGCTTTTGGGGACCATTTGAGGTCCTGGCAATAAGAATAGTCACTACTGAGAAAGGTCTCTTCATAACCTGGTCGGTCTCTAAGCCATAAAGCGTCTTTTTTTCTTGTTTATAAAGGCAATCCGCTAACGTCGCATGAACGCGGGGAAGTATTTTGCTCAAATCAACAGAAATTTCTTTCATCATTTACCTAAAAAAACCAATACCTAGATCAGTCCAATTTATTGCTTTAAAGCGTCAAGCTCTATATGATCCACCCACCCCGAAGGAGGAAAGAAGCAGAGTTCCCTGCAGGGAGCTCCAACTTTCAACCGTTTCCACCGGCCGTCCTGAGAATGGGTTTCGATATCTTCGGGTAGGAAATGCACTAAGGGCCAATCATTAACTTCAAATGCCCTTGCTATCAGGGGAATCTTCTTGTAATCGAATCCGATGATTGTTGCCAGCACTGCATCAACGGCAACCGGATTGATGCCACCTGCGAGCAGACCGCATCGTCGGGAATCAGGCTCCATGGGTCCTTCACCTTCTCCGGCCACAACTGCGTCGACAATGGT
>CAYGBE010000043.1:0-4127 GCA_964348065.1 uncultured archaeon | reverse complement strand
CGTGGTCCCTGGGCACCGCCAGCGGCGCCGACCAGGTGGTGTGGGAGTTCTCCACGAATGGTACCAGTTGGACAAGGTTTACCGCGGCGGACGTTCTTGTCCCCCTCTCCAGCGCCGTCCCCACCAGCGGCACCCAGGACGTCTATCTTCGCCTCACGACGCCCACCACGTCCTCATCGACCAAGGAGCACACGGCCACGGTCACCGTGGTGGCGGTGGCCCCGTAGTGAGAGGCCGATGCGTACCCTTTCCCTTTTGACGCTCGCCGTCGCGACCGGCCTCCTCGCTGGCCACACCGGCACGGCGTACGCCGACCTTGGCGTGGGCATCAGCCACGCCGCCATCACCATCGAAGAGACCCTGTCCCAAGGCGGCCGCTACAGTGTCCCATCCGTAACCGTCACCAACACGGGCACGGAGGCGTCTCGATATGAGGTGACCGTCACGTCCATCCAGGACCAAAGCGAGCTGGTCCCGGACCCGAACTGGTTTCATTTCGACCCTCAGTCATTCGACCTCGAACCGGGGCAATCGCAGACTGTGACCATCGCCCTGCATGTGGGCGACGGCGCAGAGCCCGGCGACTACTTCGCCCTTATCGAGGCCCACCCGATCCAGGCCGAAAGCGGCGTCACCGTCGGCGTCGCCGCCGCCACCAAGCTCACGTTCGAGGTTGAACCGTCCAGCTTCTTAGAACTCTGGCGGCTGCGCATCGCCCACTTCTTCGAGGACACCGGGCCCTATTCGATCGTGATTCCACCGATCGTAGCTGGCCTCATTCTCCTGACTATCCTCTCCCGACGGTTCCGGCTGCGCATAGAGCGAAGAAGCTGAACGATGGGTCTCGACGCGGCAGTGAAGATTGCCCTGCGCATCGCCTGGGTCACCGCTGTGGCGGCCGCTATCACCGTTGGACTCGCCATACCCTTCCTCGCTGGCGTCGGTGCTCTCTCGAACCCGGCCGGTGCTGGTCCCGCCGGCGGATCTGAGGCCGGTCAGGCAGCCAGCGCTGCCGCCTCCACAGCCGCGGCTACCGTCAGCGCGTTCGTGACGGTGGGCGACCCCGACGACGATGCCGACGGCCTCGTCCTCTCCCTGGAGATCACCAACGGCTGCCTGGACACCGACCCCGATAGCGACGGCGACGGCCTCACCGACGGCCAGGAGGTGATCCTCCTGGGCACCAGTTGCGACCTTGCCGACACCGACAGCGACGGCTTCTCCGACGCCTTCGAGATGACCATCACCGGCGCCTCCACCGGCGCCTCCCCCACCACCCTCGTCGACGCCGACTCCTCCTACCCCCAGCCCCCAGCCTCGCCCAACTCCACCTGGGCCACCGACCAGTGGGCCGGCTTCCTCGTCACCATCACCGCCGGCACCGGCGCCGGCCAGACCCGCCTCATCGTCAGCAACTCCGCCGACACCCTCAACATCGACTCAGGATACCCCTGGACCACCGACCCCACCGCCTCTACCTACGCCATCCATAAGGTGGCGACCGACACCTTCGCCGCCTGCTCCGCCGACGCCATCGCCAAGAACGAGGACCCGGACGCCTTGCCGCCCGACCTCAACGACGACCAGAGCGTTGACATCTTGGACATCATCGACAGCCAGGCCGGTCTGTTCGCCGGTTGGGGCGCCCGACTCGGCGATGCGAACTACAAGCCTCGCCTGGACATTAATGCTGACCAGAGCGTTGACATCCTAGACGTGTTCGTAATGTTTGACCGTTGGGGCGAGCGCTGCACGCCCTAGAGACTCTTCCGTCAGCACGTAATGGAGCTAAACCGCTGTAGGTTCTTCGGAGCGGTTCAGGGTTGACAGACTCCGGAACTGAAACTAGATTGTGCAGTCAGAACGAATAGGTGTAGGGGAGGCTTCTGGGTCACTTCCTGAATAGAGTGGCAACCACGCTAATGGCGGTGGGGGTTCTGTGTTTATAGAGACGGTATGACAAGAACCTATCTCGCCCCGGTTCTGATAGCGCTAGTAGCCCTGACGGCCGCAATCCTGGGCCACGGCGGCCCCGGCGGGCAGCCGGCGGAGGCCGCCACAGCTACCGCTGTTGGCATCGACGCCGACCCGTCCGGCAACACCCCCACCACCCTGGGAACCATCGACACTTGCCGCAGCGTTAGTGTGGGCACGAAATTCAGCGTGGACATTTACGTCCAGGGAGTCAGCGGCGGCATCAGCGGGTTCTCTGCTACGATGCTCTACAACGGCCCCTCTGGCACACTGCGAATTCCAACCATCGCCCAGGGAGGAACAGCCACAGACGTACAACTGCTCCTGGCCAGCGCCCCCGGCAGCTTCGTCATGGACTACTCCGACCCCCTCCCCGGCGCCCTTGACACCAGCGGCCTGTACACGGCCGCGGCTGCGGACCAGGCCGGCCCAGACAAAGCGGAGAATGGAGATGGTGTCCTGGCCCGAGTCTGGTTCAAGGCGATGTCCGCCGGTAAGAGCAGCCTGCTCCTCACGATTCCCGGCATCGGCCCCACCCTCACCGGCAGCGACGGCCTGCCGATACAGCCGGCGGACGCTTTCGGCGTGTTCACCGGCACTGTGACGGGCGCCCAGATATACGTCGGCCAAGACTGTCCCGGGACTAATAGCTCACCCAGCGCCGACGCTAAGCTGGTAACGGCCACTGAGGACACGCCCCTTGTGGTCACGCTGACCGGAAGCGACCCGGAGGGGGTCTGCCCCCTCTCCTTCGTCACCTCGGCTGAGGTGAATGGCACGCTCGGCTCCCTGAGCACGCCTTCCTGCATCCCCACCGCCCCCAGCTCTGCCTCCGCCACCGTCACTTTCGTGCCTGGCTCCAACATATGTGCTCCCGACCAAGGCTCCTTCCTGTACACGGTGAGCGATGGCGTTCAGACCTCCAGCCCCGCCACAGTCACCGTAGACATCACGTGTGTAAACGACCCACCGCTTCCGGCAGATACGGCGGCCTCCACCGCGGCAAACAACCCGGTCACGATTACCGTCGCCGCAACGGATATCGAGAACGATTGCCCGATCGACTTCTCCGTGGGTTCATCGCCGTCAGACGGGAGTCTTGGGTCCTTCACAAGTGTCACCTGCACGCCGGACACCCCCACGGCAGGCACCAGCACCGCCACCGCCGATATCACCTACACGCCAAATCCTGGCTTCAAGGGCCCTGACTCTTTCAAATTCAGGGCCGCCGATCCAGAGCCGCTTGTGTCTGACCTCGCGACGGTTTCCATTAGCGTCACTCCGGTCTCCGCTGAGGACAAGTCCGAATCCACCCCTGAAGACCCGGCTAGCCCGCTCACGGTCACTCTCAGCGCCACCGATGTGGACAACAATTGCCCGCTGGACTTCGCCATAGACTCCGGACCTTCCAACGGCAGCCTGGGCTCCATAACAAACGTCACCTGCACAGCGGACACGCCCACAGCAGGCACCAGCACGGCCACGGCGGACGTCAACTACACTCCGAACCCGAATTTCAACGGCTCCGACTCGTTCTCCTACAGCGCCAGCAACCAGGTGGGTGACCTGCCCGACATCGCCACCGTTTCCATCACCGTCACACCGGTCAACGACCCGCCGCAGGCCGATCCCAAGTCCACCTCCACACCCGCGACCAGTTCGGTAATCATCACCCTCAGCGCTACGGACGTCGATAACGACTGTCCGCTCAGCTTCTCCATTGTGGCCCCTCCCGGCGGCGGAAGCCTGGGGGGGATCGGGCCTGTCACCTGTACTCAGAACAGCCCCTCGCCCGGTACCAGCACATCCAGCGCAGACGTCGAGTACACGCCCGAACTGGCGTTCTCCGGGATTGACACCTTCACGTATAGGGCGACAGACCCCAGCCTCGCCGACTCCAATATCCCCACCGTCTCCATCACGGTCATCTCAGCGGATGGTGACAGCGACGGCCTCCTTGACATGTTCGAGGCGAGCAACGACTGCCTGGACACCGACCCCGATAGCGACGGCGACGGCCTCACCGACGGCCAGGAGGTGATCCTCCTGGGTACCAGTTGCGACCTTGCGGACACCGACAGCGACGGCTACTCCGACGCCTTCGAGATGACCATCACCGGCACCTCCACCGGCGCCTCTTCCACCACCCTCGT
>CAYGBE010000042.1:0-2503 GCA_964348065.1 uncultured archaeon | reverse complement strand
TGCGGAAAACGACTGACCCACGCACCCTCGTCGGCCAGATACCACTTACGATGGTGTTGAGATTCGGTAACGCCGGTCAACTGCCCATGATCGGTGACGCCTTTGACGCTCCCGACGATGCCACTTACAGGTTTGGCCTTGGCAATGATTTCCGCCGCGTGCAACCCATCCAGCAAGTCCGCATTCAGGCCGCTACCGTGTCCCTGCGGCAAAATCTCCAATAAGACCTTCGCGACATCCATCTCCTTATTCAAGGCAAGGAGTTGTTTCGTGCGCTCCAGCTCACGCAGACTACTCACGTTTGACCCACCCTCGCAGATCCGCGCCAACCGACTCGACCTCATAGCCATACTTGAACCCGGCTGTTCCGATCCACGCCACCACCTGCCGTCTAGACACCCCTTCATAATGACCGTCGACCCCCGATTCAATTTCATGCGGTGGACGATTCTGGTTCGCACACGTGAAGATGAAAAGCCCGTCCCTTTTCAGCATCCGCAGCGCGTTAAGAAACGATTGCCTAGCGAATTTGTCGTGCTCCAACATCTCGGTGCTGATTATCGTGTCAAAACTTTCTGATGGATAATCGAGCTCATGTGCGAACGCTACGATGTCGACACAGGGTCCAGGTCTCCAGTCGACGCCAAGGTATTCACAGTTCGTGAAGAAAGGCCTAGGGGTGCCGTTGATGTTTAAGCTTCCCAGCTCGAGAACTCGCACATTGGCGAATTGGTCTGGAAAGCGTTCTTTGACTTTCCTTAGATAGTCGAGCACAGCTGGGTGCACATTAATCCCTCCACTCAGCCAACAGTTCTTTCGCGCTTTCCAGCGCCTTGGTCAATTGGGTCACTTTCGTTCGCAAGTAGTCCATCTGCTTCTCGAGGGGCCATTCAGGCAAATGACCGCAAACCACATCCACATGAAGTCGGGCGAGGAATCCTTTGTTTTCGACTTCCCAGAGAAAGACCAAGTCATGGTTGTACCCGCGAAACCGGACGCCACGTTCAAAGACGCGGCGCTTAATGAGAGCGCAACCGATGCCCGCCCAGACAAACCCTTCAAGGACCTTGCCCATGAGCTGGTCCCGACTCAGTTTTTCGATCTGAAAGGGGCTGTGGATTCCCGGGTAGCCATGGAAGGGTCCCGCCATGAGGATCTCGGGGGTGCGGTCGTGGAATGGATAGCAGCCTAAGGCCACATCAGCGTCGAGGGAGAGCAGTTTCCTGAAGGCGCTGTATGGCACCTCGACGTCGCCTTCCACAATCCAGAGGTAGTCGAAGTTGCCGACGAGACATCTGTGGACGAGTGTGTTGGTGGCTTCGATGATGCCTGCTCGGCTCTTCTCTGTCGTCGATGGGGGAACGTAGATTTCATGTGATGTATCTCCTATGGATTGTATTATCGCGTTCACTACCCTCTCACGGTACTCAGCATAGTAAGACGGGTCAGTTAGCGGGATGCCGACGAGCACCCTCACTTTTTTGGGGTCTTCTTTCGGCTGCCTCTCTTCGTGGGGGCTTCAGCTTCCTTAGGAACTTCGATCTCTTTGGCTTCGACTTCCTTGACCTTCACAGGCTTCGGTTTCTCCAGTGGTTCGAGCCATTCGAGCGTCACATATCTCGCGGGGAGCGAGACGATGTCCCCTGGAAAGTATCGCTTCCCATCTGGACCGAGGAAGCTGCTAACTTTATCCGTTACCTTGAATTTTGGCACGTTTCAACCTCCGTTTCTGATGTTTCGGATCGTCGTTTCCTGAAAAAAGGGGGAAACTCGGTCAGCGTACTATGCGCTGCTACGTGAGCCCGGTGATTTCACAGATGGATGAGGGTCGTTTGATGCGGGGGGAGACCACTTCGTAGACTTTGCAGTCATGGTTCATGTCGCTGTTCTGCTTCGTGAAGTTCGTGATGTCCTCGGCTATGCCGAGCTCGTAGTTCTCTTGTCCTGGCTGTGTGACAATAGCGTTGTCGGTGCCGCCGTCGCTGGCGTATAGGTTGTCGCTGATGAGGATTCGCTCTCGGCCGCCACCTAAAAGCTCGGCCACGGCGTCGACCAAGAATTTCTCGGTGTTCGAAATCAGCGTCAGCAATTGTGCATACCAGGTTCCTCTGATTGCTAGGTAGTAGGGCCCGTAGAAGCCGGCTGAGATCAGCTCGCCGATCGCGTTGGCCACATAGGTGAGCGCATTGGCACTCCAGTCACCACCAGTCGTGGTTTTTCGTCCAGTCGCGGTAGCTAGGCCTTCAATGCCTAATGCTCTCCAGCCCGTGTATTCACCGGATAGAAGCAACTTGTCTTCCAACTCAGCGACTTGCCGGGCCGCGTTTTCTGCGTGCGTGGTCTCGATGGGTAAGCCACCGTTTCGGCTGGCGATGATGTCTCTCCAGTGCAATCGATAGTCCTTGCTGATCACGGGCACAGACACGTTAAACTCGGTGAGCTCCACGCGGTCCCGGGACGCCATCTCCCCAGTCATCGAGATGATGGCTTCTCCCATATCAGT
>CAYGBE010000041.1:0-23124 GCA_964348065.1 uncultured archaeon | reverse complement strand
CATCGGACTCATGCTCGTGTATTTTGGCTTACAGGGAGAATTCAATCTCAACTTGACTTTTCCTTTCTTCAAAAAAATGGTCCCGTATTTAGGCTGGTTCTACCTCCCCTGGATCATGTTCATTCTTATCGGTTCTTCTAACTCTGTGAATCTGGCTGACGGACTCGATGGACTGGCCATCGGTTTAACCTTTATCAGTGCCAGCGCTTTCACAGCCCTCTCTTATACAGCCGGTCATGCTCTCTGGTCTGAATATTTAAACATTGCCAGGGTTCCTCATGCCGCAGAATTGACTGTTTTTGCTGGAGCCATGTCTGGAGCTTGTTTAGGATTTCTCTGGTACAACTGCCATCCAGCCCAAATTTTCATGGGCGATGTGGGGGCTTTATCTCTAGGAGCCTCGATTGGCATCATCGCCATATTGATAAAGCAAGAATTCCTTCTTTTTATGGTGGCGGGGGTCTTCATCCTGGAAGCGTTATCGGTCCTTCTTCAAATTGGCTACTTTAAGTTTACAGGAGGAAAAAGGATATTCAAAATGGCCCCCCTCCACCATCATTTTGAACTTGTCGGCTGGTCCGAAGAGAAGATTGTGATCCGTTTCTGGATTGCGGCTATCATATTCGCTCTTTTCAGCCTGACCACATTAAAGCTGAGGTAAGATGGATCTGAAAGGGAAAAAAGTTCTGGTTGTCGGATTAGGAAAAACAGGGGAAGCACTCTGCCGCTTTCTTCTCCCCCGCGGAGCCCAGGTCAAGGTGAGCGAAAAGAAAATGCCAGAAGAATTAAATAATAGAGTCGCTTTCTGGGAACAGAAAGGCGTCACGGTAGAAGCAGGCAAACATGAATCGAAGTCATTCCTGGATGCGGATCTGATTGTGCCCAGTCCAGGAGTCCCCCTTATTCCTGAAATCAGAGCCGCCAAATCCCGAGGGATAAAAATTATTTCAGAGATAGAACTGGCCCATAACTTTCTGCAGGGATATATCATAGGCATAACAGGCTCTAACGGAAAGTCGACAACAGCCACACTCACACATAAGATTTTAAAAGAAGGAGGGCTGCCATCTTATCTGGCGGGAAACATCGGCACTCCTCTGATCAGCTTTGTCGAAGAAAGCCAAAGGGACCATATCTATGTCACAG
Organism: uncultured archaeon; assembly: GCA_964348065.1. GTDB lineage: Archaea > Aenigmatarchaeota > Aenigmatarchaeia > Aenigmatarchaeales > Aenigmatarchaeaceae > CS1-C013. The sequence goes on along the minus strand of CAYGBE010000041.1, from coordinate 21,978 downwards.
AGATCTCAAGCTTCCAGCTCGAACACATTGAAAAATTCAGGGCTCCCTTTGCTGTTTTCCTCAACATCACCGCAGATCATCTGGATTGGCATCCCTCCTTTATCGAATATTTTAAAGCTAAAGAAAAACTCATCAGTTTTCAGCAAGCCAATGATATCGCCATCCTCAATCAAGACGACCCACTTGTCTGGGACTTGCAGGAAAAAGCCAAATCGAAAGTGTTTGCCTTCAGTCAGAAAATGAAAGTCAGCCCAGGTTGTTATCTTGATGGAGGATGGATTTTAATCTCCGATGGCGAAGAAAAAAAATTGATGAAGACATCAGAAATTCCTCTTCTGGGGTCTCACAATCGAGAGAATGTTATGGCCTCTGCTTTGGTGGGTTATCTCTTTGCCCTTCCTCTCGATCACATAAAAGAATCAATAAAAAATTTCAAAGGACTCAAACATCGATTGGAAAAAGTGACGGCCATAAAGGGAGTTGATTTTTACAACGATTCCAAGGCCACAAATGTGGATGCCACCCTAAAATCCCTCTTGAGTTTCCCAGAAAGAATCATTCTTATCTTAGGCGGAAGGGATAAAGGTGGGGATTTTACAAAATTGGATGGCCCCGTCAGGGAAAGAGCCAAAAAGATTATTCTTATCGGAGAAGCAAAAGAGAAAATCAAGAAGGATTTAAAAAACACTCTCCCGATGAATGAAGCCTCCTCACTGGCTGAAGCTGTTCGGATGAGTTTTTCAGAGGGCAGAGCCGGAGATATTGTCCTCTTGGCCCCAGCGTGCACGAGCTTCGATATGTTCGAGAATTTTGAGGAAAGAGGTGAGGTCTTCAAGAAAGAAGTCTTTCATCTCAAGAAAGAGGTGGAGAAAGAGAGGGTAACCTGAAATGGAGATTTTTCGTCCATTCGGCTTCGATAAAATTCTATTCTTGACCACGTTGATCCTGATCGCCATCGGTTCCATAATGGTATTCAGCTCTTCAGGTATTCTGGCCAGCGAAAAATATCATCAGCCCTTCTATTTCTTGATCAATCAAATCATCGGAGCCTTAATAGGTCTTGGGCTGATTGTCTTCATCATTTCTATAAGAAAGCCTTTCTACCAATACTCCCTTTTTATCTACGGACTCCTCTTCCTTTCTCTCATACTTTTGGTCTTATGCCTCTTCATGCCAGCTGTGGGTCAAACCAATCGATGGATTCATTTTTTCGGCTTGAGGTTCCAACCTTCTGAACTGGCGAAAATCAGCTTGATTCTCTTTCTTGGTCACTACCTCGAGCGCAAGAAGGAGAGGCTGAACGAATTTCGGACTCTGCTCTTTCCCTTGAGCATTGTTTTCCTCTTTATCCTCTTGATCATAAAAGAACCAGATTACGGGACAGCCCTGTTGGTCTTTGTCATCTGCTCCATTGTCCTTTTCTTGGGAGGAGTAAAGCTCAAACACTTCCTTCTCTTAGGAAGTGGGTCGTTGGCGCTTTTCACTTTTTATCTTTTTAAGGCCAATTATAGAATCAACAGAATCTTTGCTTTCCTCGATCCTACACAAGACCCGCAGGGGGCTGGATTCCAGATCATCCAGTCGAAGCTGTCTGTTGGCTCTGGTGGTCTTTTGGGTGTGAGCCTGGGAGAGAGCACACAAAAACTCTTCTTTCTGCCCTGTGCTCATACAGACTATATTTTTGCTATAGTAGGAGAAGAGTTTGGCCTCATCGGAACCCTGGCCATAATCCTCCTTTTCCTTATCTTCTTTTGGAGAGGACTGATCATTTCTCTGAACGCTCCGACTCTCTTGAGTCAGATGATCGGAGCTGGATTGACTATGGCCATCTTTCTTCAAGCTATGCTCAACATAAGCATAGTCTTAGGCCTGGGACCACCGACAGGTGTTACTCTTCCTCTGATCAGTTTCGGAAGGTCTTCTCTTATAAGCACGCTGTTTGCTATCGGCATATTACTCCACATCTCCCAAAGGAAAAGGCATATCAGAAGAAAAAAATGACAGGCAGAAAAGTTATCATAAGTGGAGGAGGCACAGCCGGTCATCTCTACCCTGGCCTAGCTGTAGGTCGGATGCTTAAAGAGAAAGATCCTCATCTGCATCTGACCTACGTGGGCAGCAGTCGAGGTCTGGAAAAAGAGATCATGGAACGCCAAAAAGTGGATTTTATTCCCTTGAAAATTGAAGGGATAAAAGGAAAAGGACTGAAAGTCATCAAATCCTTGCTGCTTCTTCCTTTCTCTTTCTTTAAATCTTTAGTTATTCTGCTTCGTATCAAACCCGATTTGGTCATAGGCGTGGGAGGCTATAGCTCTGGGCCCATCGTTCTCCTGGCCTCACTGATGAAGAGGCCGACCTTGATTATGGAGCAGAATCTAAAGCCTGGATTCACCAACCGGATGTTGATTCCTTGGGTCAAGAAAGCCGTTGTGGCCTTCAGGAGCTCCTTGCCTGCCTTCAAGGGAAAAGGGATATTCATCGGAAATCCCGTGAGAGAGGAATTTTACAAGCTATCACCTAAAACAAAAAACAGCAAACTCTCACTTCTTATCTTCGGAGGAAGCCAAGGATCTCATTTTTTAAATCAGGCCCTTATCGACTCTCTTCCCTTTCTCAAAAAGGAAAAAGATCATCTGAGAATTTTTCATCAGACAGGCGAAAAGGACTTCAAATGGACCAAAGACAGTTATGAGCAGAACAGTTTCACAGATGTGACCGTGGCCCCTTATTTTTTTGAAATGGCCCAATACTTTCAAAAGTCAGATTTAATCCTCAGCCGGGCTGGGGCTACAACCATAGCCGAGCTGATCGCCTCCCAAAAAGTATCCATTCTGATCCCCTTCTCCAAGGCTGCAGACAATCATCAAGTTATCAACGCCCGAGAATTAGAAAAAATCAAAGGGGCGGAGATGATCCTTGAAGAAGAATTCAGCCCTGAAATCCTCGCTCAGAAGATATTTGAATTTATAAGGGAACAAGAAAAGATAGATCGAATGGAAAAAAATCTAAGGCCTCTGAAAACCAAGAGCGTTTCAGAAAGAATCGCTGCCCTTTGTTTTGAGATAATGGAGGCAAAACAATAAGGACAAAGCATTGTTAAAACATATTTATAAAAGACTCGAGAACATCCACATGGTAGGGATCGGTGGGACAGGAATGAGCGGGATCGCGGAAGTGCTTCTCAATCTCGGTTATAGCGTATCTGGAACAGATATCACCACTAACGAGGCCACTGAACGCCTCTCTCGCCTCGGGGCAAAGATTTCCATCGGTCATCAAGCTGAAAGAGTGGAGGGAGCTGATGTGGTCGTCGTCTCTACAGCTATAAAAGACGACAACGTGGAAGTCGTAGAAGCCAGGCGCCGAAAAATACCTGTCATCCCCCGGGCAGAGATGCTTGCTGAACTGATGAGGATGAAGTACGGAATCGCAGTGGCCGGTTCACACGGCAAATCCTCGGCAACTTCGATGATTGCTCAAGTTTTAGAACGAGCCGGATTTGACCCGACAATTATTGTGGGTGGACGTCTGAACACAGTCGGTGGACATGGTAAATTGGGAGAGGGAGATTTTATTGTCGCCGAAGCGGATGAAAGCGACCGATCCTTTCTCTATCTTTCGCCTTTCATTTCAGTGCTTACCAACCTGGATGAAGAGCATCTCGATCATTACAAAACATTGGATGAAATCAAGAAAACGTTTGTCCGTTTCGCCAACAGCGTCCCCTTCTACTGCCCTGTGATTCTCTGTCTGGATGACCCCAACCTCCAGAGTCTGATCCCGTCCCTGGAGCGAAGAATCATCACTTACGGATTCTCTACTCAGGCCGATATTTTTGCCCAAGAGGCGGAGTTCGAAAATTTCTCCAGTGCCTCCACCATATTCTGGCAGGGTAAAAAAATGGGAGAGCTCAAACTCCATGTTCCAGGGACACATAGTATATACAATGCCATGGCTGCCATTTGTGTGGGTTTGGATCTAGAGATACCCACTTCCCTTATTCTTGAAGGCTTAGAAGATTATGGAGGCATCGGCCGCCGATTTGAATTGAAGAAAAATGTTGAGGGGACGATGATCATCGAAGATTATGCTCATCACCCCACCGAAATAAAGGCTACTCTTGAAGCAGCCAAGAAAGGCTGGTCGAGAAGGATTGTCGGCATTTTTCAACCCCATCGCTACAGCCGTCTTTCCCTGTTGATGAAAAGCTTTGCCACCTCATTCAACCACGCCGACGTGCTTGTTATAACAGAAATATTCCCCGCTGGGGAAGATCCGATTCCTGGCATCTCCGGTGAAGCCTTGTATCAAGAAACAGAGAAATTCGGGCATAAAAATGTTTATTTCGAACCGGACATGGAAAAAATTCCATCTTTGATGGCAAAGATCGTTCGTCCCAATGATTTGATTATTGTTATGGGAGCTGGGAGCATATACCGCATCATCCCTAATATCATAAAAAACCTGGAAGGGAAGGAATAGTTATGGCCGTTGAACTCAATCCAGCTCTCAAGTACAGAAAAAAATCGCTGTTCTCCCAACCTCTTCAATTCAGGCGTCGACAGGAAAAAGTCAAGACAAAAAAGATCCAGAAGCGGGTAAAAGTCAAAGTCATCCATATTGTATTCACCTTCCTGCTTTTGGCATCGATATTCTTTCTCATCCAACAAATCTCTCTCTTTTTGATCTCATGGGATCATCTGAACATCAAAGGAATTGAGGTCAGGAGCCATAGATTACAAGTTAAACAAGATATCCAGGAATTCCTGGCAGGCAAACATCTCGGCAACATTCTTCTCCTCGACATAGGGCATCTTCAAAAAATCTTAGCCGGTCACAGGTGGGTAGAAAATGCCTGTATAAGAAAAATATTTCCCTCCACGCTGAGAATCGAAATCAAGGAACGAAGACCTATAGCGTTATTGAAAAAAGACGATTTTTATCTGGTCGACAAAGACGGAGTGCTCCTAGAAAAAATCGATCCTCAGAAACACCCGGGAATGGCACTTCTGGTCGATTCGAACAACTTCGTAAGGAATTACAAGGAAAAATTGGAACTTGCTTGGAAATGCATGGATAGTCTAAAAGTTTCAGATAAAGAAAAAATCGAGACATTAGACCTTACAGATTACGAAAATGTCAAGGCTAAATTCAAAGGATCAGAGACGATTCTTATTCTAGGTTCGGAGGCATTTTCAGAAAAATTGAATTTTTTCCGGCAATGGTATTCTCAATTGCAAGGATTTGGGAGCCTCGAGTATGTGGATCTTCGATTCAGTGATCGGCTCTACATCAAACCTCAAAAGCATCTGTCACAAGACCCGGTTCCCAATTCGGATAAGGAGGCAAGATAATGCCTAAGAATGGTTATATCGTCGGTTTTGACATCGGGACAAAAAAGGTCGCGGCCATCATCGGCGAAATCACAGAGGAGAAAAAAATTGAGATCATCGGTATTGGCAATGCCGAATCTAAAGGATTAAGAAAAGGCGTTGTTGTTAACTTAGAAGCCACTGTAGAAGCCATTAAGAAGGCTCAAGAAGAGGCTGAACTCATGGCCGGAGTAGAGATCGATTCAGCCTACATCGGTATCTCTGGCGCTCACATCAAAAGCTTCAACAGCCGCGGAGTTATCGCTGTAACAGGAAAAAACAAAGAAATCAGCCAAGAAGACATCAGACGGGTGATCGATCAGTCCAAAGCTGTTTCCATTCCCCCCGATAGAGAGATCATCCATATCATTCCTCAAGAATTCGTGGTCGATGAGCAAGACGGCATCAAAGATCCTCTCGGAATGAGCGGAATAAAACTTGAAGTCAATGTCCATATCATCACTGGGGCCATCACCTCCGTTCAAAACCTGAAGACCTGTATCGCAAGGGCCGGTATCGAAATCAAAGAGATTGTCCTCAACCAGATTGCCACAAGCACCTCCACTCTCACCCATGATGAGATGGAACTCGGCGTCGGAGTGGTCGATATCGGAGGAGGAACCACAGAAATCGCCATTTTTGAGCGCGGCAGTTTGTGGTACACCTCAATCATCCCCATCGGCGGTGATAATTTCACAAATGACATTGCCGTTGGACTGCGGACTCCCATCCCCGAAGCAGAAAAAATAAAGAAAAAATTTGGCTGTGTCACTTCTCCCCTTGAAGAAGAGCAGGAAACCATCGAGGTCCCCTCAGTGGGCCGGGGAAAAAAACCTCGCATTCTTTCCCGACAAATTCTGTCCGACATCATCCAGCCGAGAGCAGAAGAAATCTTCCGCCTGGTCGACAACGACATCAAAAGGATGGGATATGAAAAATCGCTCAACTCTGGGATAGTCCTCACCGGAGGAACGGCTCTGCTGGAAGGACTGGAAGAAATTGCAGAGGAAATCTTTGATTTACCCGTAAGAAGAGGTGATCCCAGCGGCGTAGGAGGGCTTGTCGATCGGGTCAGCACTCCGGACTACGCCACTGCGGTTGGCCTTATTCTTTATGGATATAAACAAAGGAAAGAAAAAGGCATATCTAAAGACAGAAAAAAGGGATTTTGGGCCAAATTCAAAGATTGGTTCAAAGAAGCATAGGAGGCAAAAATGACTCAAGACATAAAAGACAAATTGAAATTCCACCTAGTGGAAGAACGTTTTGGGGCCAAGATCAAGGTGATTGGCATCGGAGGAGGCGGAGGAAATGCCATAAACAGGATGATCGAGACCCGGATCGAGGGGGTCGATTTCATCGCTGTCAACACCGACCTTCAGGCTCTGAGCAACAACAAGGCCAGAGCAAAGGTGCAGATTGGCGGAGAGCTGACAAAAGGCCTGGGATCAGGAGGACAGCCTGATATCGGAAAAGAGGCGGCCATGGAAGATACAGAAAAGCTCGTCGAACTCCTTCAAGGCGCAGACATGGTCTTTCTGACCACGGGTCTAGGAGGAGGAACAGGCACAGGAGCCACTCCAATCATGGCCAACCTCGCTTCAGAGATGGATATCTTGGCTATCGCCATCGTCACCCTTCCCTTTGAGTTCGAAGGAAAAATCAGGGCGCAGCAAGCCTTGGAAGGGTTGGCAGAACTAAAATCTGCCGTGGATACTGTCATTTCCATTCCCAACGAAAGACTGCTGGAGACTGTCAATCTGGACACCTCGATCCAGGATGCCTTCAAAATGGCCGATGACATCCTCCGTCAAGCTGTTCAAGGGATCTCTGATCTCATTACCAGACCAGGATTGATCAACCTCGACTTTGCCGACGTCAAATCGATCATGAAAGGCATGGGCATGGCTTTCATGGGAACAGGAATTGCCTCCGGAGAAAACAGGGCCGTGGATGCCGCTCAAAAAGCGATATCCAGTCCACTTCTGATCGATACTTCGATTGAAGGAGCCCAGGGAGTCTTGATCAACATCACAGGCGGCAAAGATGTCACCCTTCATGAAGTCTCCAAAGCTTCCCAGCTCATCCACAGGCTCGCTCACCCCGAAGCTAATATTATCTTCGGGACAGTTATTGACGAAGGCCTGAAAGAAATGGTCAAGGTCACTGTCATCGCTACAGGCTTTGAGCCTGCTGGGGCAAGGGAGGCCATTACCCCAGAAGACCTCGTTCGACAGAAACCAGAGACTCCTCCTCCGTTTGAAGTGGATACGGACACGCCTTCCTATGTGTTTGAGCCAAAAGGAAGCGAGATTCTCTGGAACAAGCCTGCCTGGGAGAAACGGTGGGAACCCTATGAGACCCCATCTTTTATCCGAAAGAACAAACAATCCCCCTTAAGAAAGAACACGCATGAGAGCCGTTGACCTTGTCGTCGCCAATTGCCATCAACTCCTGACATGCCAAGGCCGGATACCAAAAAGAAAGAATGATCTCCAGGATGTGGGGCTGTTAGAGAAAGGATGGATTGCCTCTTTTAGAGGAAAGATTGTCTTTGTCGGTGAGGAAAAAGATTTTAAAAAAGAATTCAGCTTAGAAAATAACGCTCATTCTATCGATGGAAGCGGACTTGTCGGGCTTCCAGGTTTTGTCGATTCTCATACACACCTTCCGTTTGCAGGAACCAGAGAGGAAGAGTTTGTCCTACGCCTGAAAGGACACACATACCAGCAACTGGCAGAAAAAGGCTTGGGGATTCAAACATCAGTCAGGGCCACCCGGAAGGCTTCCAAGGACGAACTCGTCTCGCTCTGTCTCTCCCGCCTGGACAGCATGCTACTCCACGGGACGACGACTGCAGAGGCTAAGAGCGGCTACGGCCTGAACCTCGAAGATGAAATCAAACAGCTTGAAGCCTTGAAAGAAGTGGATGGAATCCATCCTGTTGACATAGTTCCTACCTTCATGGGGGCTCACGAGGTTCCACCAGAATACAAGAATCGAAAAGACGAATATATTCATCTGCTTATCGAAAAGATCCTCCCCGCGGTTAAAGAAAAAAAACTGGCTGAATTTTTCGATGTCTTCTGCGAAGAAGGTGTTTATTCTGTGGAGGAAGCAAGAAAATTGGCAAGAGCAGCCAAGGAAGCTGGATTCGAAATCAGAGTCCACGCCGATGAGTTCTCGCCTCTAGGGGGAGCCCAGCTGGCCGCAGAGGAGGGAGCCGCCTCTGCCGACCATCTGCTAGCCATCTCAGAAGAGGGAATCCAGAGGCTCTCGGAAAGCTCGACAGCGGCCACCCTTCTCCCTGCAGTACCTTTTTTTCTGATGCAAGAGAAAAGAGCACCGGCTCGAAAACTCATCGAAAACGGAGCAATCGTTGCTTTGGCTACAGATTTTAATCCCGGAAGCTCTATGACAGAATCCATGCTTTTTATCCTCCAGCTTGCTGTTTATACCATGAAGATGATGATAGAGGAGGCTATAAACGCTTCCACAGCCAACGCCGCTTACACTTTAACCAGGCATGATGAAGTAGGCAGTCTTGAGGGGGGGAAAAAGATGGACCTTCTCCTCTGCGACGTCCCGAACTATCCCTCCCTTGTCTACCATTTAGGCATAAATCCCATAAAACATGTCATCAAGAATGGAAAAACTGTTGTCAAAGATGGGAAAGCCTTAAGGTAGAGTCTTATTATTCCATTTTAATTTATTGGATAAGAATCCAAATTATTGAATCAATCCAATTTTTTGGACTAGAATTCTATTTAATAGAATTTCCTCACTTTTTAACTTATTTAAATTCAGAAAGATATAAAGCCCCTGTTTAAAAAAAATTGGCATGTTTCTTGCTTGTTATAAAAAAGGGATAATTAACATATAAACCAATATCTTTATTTTTACAGAGGTTTTAAAATCTCTATAAAAAAGGAGGTGTTAATAGGAGTAAGCAAAAAACTGGGAAAAGTCGCCTTAAAGTGAAACCTTTAAGACAGGGTAAAAGGAAAAACACAAAAAGGAGAACAAATGAGTAAAAAAGTGTCCAGACTTTTCACAATCTTCACCCTGGTTGCTTGTCTCTCAACACTCGGATTAGCCCAAAGAACTACCGAGAGTGGAACTCTTAACGGAACTGTTGCCGATGATGAAGGCACACCGTTACCCGGAGTGACAATTACAGCCACATCACCCGCTCTTATGCTTCCTCAGGTCTCAGCCGTTACCGATGCCAAAGGCTTTTTCCGGATCCCTGCACTCCCGGCTGGAGTCTATAAAATCACCTTTGAATTAACCGGATTTGCAACCCTTATAAGAGAAAAAATACTGGTCAGCATGGGCTTGACAACGACCCTGAAAATAACCCTGAATCCCACCGCGATTGAAGAGTCCATCACTGTTGTCGGAGAATCTCCTACGGTCGATACGGCAAAGACTTCCTTGGGAGTCAGCTTAGGCCTAGATTTTCTACGCAATATCCCGGCTGCTACAAGAGATTTCAGCACTATCTTTAATATGGCTCCTGGCGTTACAGGAAGCACAACTCATGGAGGATCAGTAAGAGACAATGCTTACAGCGTGGATGGAGTGAACATCACTGACCCGGTGACAGGGACTCCCTTCTCCAGAACAGGTTTTGAAGTCGCCGAAGAATACACGGTTCAAACCTCCGGTCATACAGCTGAATACGGAAGTGTAAGAGGCGCCGTGCTCAATATCGTCACCAAATCCGGAGGCAATACAATAACTGGAGAAGCCAATTTATATTATAGGCACAAAGACTTGCAGTGGGACAACACGAAAGGAACTCGTTTCGAAGGTCAATTCGCGGGTTTTAACTACGAGTATGACGGCACTTTTCAATTGGGAGGCCCGATCATCAAGGACAAGATCTGGTTCTTTGCCAACTACAGCCACAGATATCGAGAGACCTATGTTGAAGACTATCCATACGACGCGGATGAGAACCAACCTTATGACAGAAAGTACATCACTCCCTACGCAAAACTCTCCTGGCAGGTCAGCCCCGCATTTAAAGCTGTGGTAAGCTGGAATTACTCACCCTTCTGGAGAAATCACCGCGGAGCTTCCTGGCAACGCAACGTAGATACAACATGGAAACAGTTTTCCCGCGCCCACACCATCAATGCCAATTTTTCTTATATGATCTCCAATAATATGATTCTTACAGCCAGAGGAGCTGCTGTTCTTTTTGACTTTGATCTGATGAAGAAGAACGACCAGCCCAGATATTACGAGTACACCACAAGACTTTACTCAGGAAGCTACGGCTATGACGATCTTTACAAGAGATACCGGTATCAGTTTCTGACCGATGCCACATATTTTATCGATGATTTCTACGGCCGTCATGAATGGAAAGCCGGATTCGAATTCGAGTTCGCCTGGGATACAAGGCAAAGAATACACAACAGAGATCCAAGAAACGGAGCTGGTCCATTTCTTTACACTCGAAACGGCGGAGTTCCTTACAGAGTCTATGACTATGAAGATTTCAAGAGAAACGATGAGAAGTTTGTCTACAGCTTTTACATCCAGGACAGGTGGAATCCTACCGAGAGGTTAACACTCAATATAGGCTTGAGATACGACCGCCAGGTGGGCCACATTCCCACGCAAGGAGAGGACAGAACTGCTGTCACCGTAAGAGGAATACTCTATGACCCGAGAGTCCTGGAAGCATTCGATGCTTTCGCCTGGAACACGTTCTCTCCAAGAGTGGGCTTCAGCTATGATCTAACCGGAGACGGCAAGACTGTCTTTAAAGCCAGCTATGGAAGGTTTTACATCGCCAATATTTTGCAGTGGTTCGTTACCGTCAACCCCAACAGCTATATTACAAGGCGCTACTACCTCAATTCTGACTGGTCCCTGGGAAGGATGTATAGTTTCTCCGGCACTGCCGGCTCCCGAATGGATCCGGACCTTGTCTCTCCCTATCTGGATGAGATCGTTGTCGGAATCCAAAGGGAAATCATTCCTGACCTCTCTTTGAGTGTGAGCTATATCAAGAAATGGGATAGAAAGCTTATGGAAGATTGTTCCGAACAGGCATTGGATGTTCAGGCTATCAAAAAAGGAATATATAACTGGAGCTATTACAATCCAGTAACTGCTGTTGATCCCTTTGACGGGAGCACCCATACCTTTTATGACCGGAGTACTGAGTTAGTTGCACAGACATGGTTTATTACCAACCCGGAGCCGGCAAAGAGAGACTATGATGGACTCGAAGTTGTCCTGAACAAGAGATTCTCCCATAACTGGCAGTTTCTTGTTTCTTATGTCTATGCCAAATCCACTGGCCTTATCGGAACGGATTTCAACGACAGCTGGACTGGAGAACCTTATTTTGACCAACCCAATGCTCATATCAATGCAGTGGGTCGCTTTCCTTATGAGAGGAGGCATCAGTTCAAGGTGAATGGCACCTACAGGCTTCCTCTTGGAATTCTGGTCAGCACTTACTTCCGTATTCTGCACGGAAGAACTTACACTCGAACGATACGCAGCGATGACCTGGGATTGGATTTAAACCAGGGTAATGTCTCTATCTTCGCTGAAGAGAGAGGCTCAAGGCAGCTCCCCTGGCTCTATCAGTGGGATATGAGAGTGGAAAAGCAGTTCAGGATCATGGATCGGTTCAGAATAGGCGTAATTGCCGACTGCTTCAACGTACTCAACCTGAATACCGCACTTTCTGTAGAGGAAATCTCAAGCAGTTCCGTTGAATTCGAAAGATTAGATTCGATTCTCGATCCCAGAATCCTCAGGTTCGGGATCCGCCTCATATGGTAAGCTAAGAGCTCGAGCAGAAAAAAAGGGGGAGGCATCTCAGCCTCCCCTTTTTTTACTTATTGTATTAAATTTTTAGCTTAATATCCTAAAATTTGCAAAATAATACAAGAAACACACAATTAAGTAAGAAATACACAATTAACCTGGCATCCCGCGGAAGAGGGAATCCAAGACCATCAGCATTTTTTTATATTTAAAGCAATCCATTGCGGATACAAAAGCAAGAATTTTTCATATTTTCTGGATTCCCGCTTCCGCAGGAATGAAAATCTGTAAAGTGAAAAAACCATTCTGTAAAAAAGGTATAAATCTTTTCAACTGAATGGGAAATGATCCAAGCTTTATTAAAGGGTGGTTAGTCTTTTTTAAGTTTTTCTAATTGGGGAATAAGATTTCTGACACTTTCAGCTTCCTTGTCTTCGGGAGCTAATTCCAGAAATTCCTGGAAAGAAGCGATGGCCGGATCGTATTCGCCTTTATTGACATAAGCGTAGCCTATTTTTAAGTGGGCAAGCGGCCAGTCAGGCTTAATCTGTATGGCCAGTTTGTAATACTCAAGAGCCTGATCTATCTTTCCGTCCTTAAAATAGATTTCAGCCACGTTGAAAGCCAGGGCATGATCATTCGGAAAAATTTCAATCGCCTGTGTGAGATAGGACTGTCCTTTTTCCACATCATCTATCCTAAGATATGTCTCTCCCATGTGGGCCAAGGCCTGGGCTGCATATTTGTTTCCTTTTAGGTCTTCGTTGACTTCCTTCAGTTTATCGAGAACGGCCTGGTATTCAGCGACCGCCTTTTCATGTTCACCCATCTCCCTGTAGCAGTCTCCTATATTGAGCCGCGCTTGAAAAAGGGTGGGATTTGTCTCCAGAAATTCCTGGAACAACTGTAGAGCCGTGGAATACCTTCCGTCGTTAAAAAGATCCGTGGCCTCAAGAAATATTTCTCTCGAGAGCTCAACATCTTCCGTAGCCTGTAGACCAGAGGAATCACTAGTTTTGAGAACAAAATCAACGGGAGGGTTTCTAAAATGACTGAGTCTCTTTTGCGTTTCAGAAGGAAGATATCCCTTCTTCGAGGCAACGATACGGAAAACACTCGCTCCAAAACCCATAATAGCCCATTTCCCTTTTTCATCAGATGTTGTTTTCAGGCTAAAATCGTATTCCAAGCTTTCACAGATAATTTCTGCTCCATCTATCGGATTGCCTTCTTCGTCTTTAACGGTGCCAAAAACTCTGCCCTTGCCGCGCCCTTCTTGAGTCAATGCCATGGTCGCTGCAAAGATAAGTAAAAAACCGAGAATAACAATTGCCAATCTTTGTCTTTTCATTGTCCTGTCCTTTATCGGATTGCCTCCTTCTTAACTCAGAGTGAGGCTTCTTTAATTTCAAATTCGACTTGCTCGGTATGGGAATGCCCTGAAATTTTATCCTTTATGTTTATTTCCAAAACATAGGCACCTGGGTCTGGAGGATTATCGTCCTGTTTGAGGACAGGAATAGGATGGCTGACCAGAGGAAAATTGAAAGATTTTTCTTTGTATTTGATAAGGCTTTCTTCTCCTTTCTTCACCTGATATCTTATCTCAATATTGTGCTGATTTGTTCCTGGCTCAGGTTTACAGCCATAAATATAGAAAAATATATCCAGAGTTTCTCGTTGAGCAAAAATATTTTTTATCTTAGGAACGATTTCAAGAGTGGAATAGACAAAGGATGTCTTGTGCACCTTGGTAACCATCTCCGGTCGCTCATGCTGCTTGAAGGATTTCATGAAAAAAACGGGCGTTATGCCCAGGTTCTCTTGGAAAGAAAGAGCATCAGGTAAAGAAAACTCATGGTATTGAAGGCCTATTCTATCAAGATCCGGGGAGGTCACAGCCAGAGCAAGGAGATAATCTCCAGAGGATAGAGGATAACCGACGGAATAAATATTCTCTTCTTCAAGATTATACGTAGAAGACTCTTCTTGAAAAGAGGCAGGAATATAACTCTCTCTCACGACTTCCCCGATATTTCCTTTGTTGTTTTCATAGAATTGAGCAAACACCTTGAAACTTATCTGCTTAAATTGAGGCTCCTCCTGAGGAATTTCTTCTATTTTTTCTTCCTTTTCTCCCTCGAGTACTGGCATCATCGTGAAATCCAAATCAGCTTTCTTTATACCAAACAGGAAAACAGCGTGGACATTTTGTTGGGCAGGAAGATAAAGAAAGCGTACGATCTCGAAGGGAATATCAAGGCGGGGTTGGCGTGTGGAAAGCCCGTCTTCCATCGCCCATTTCACCTCCTCGGGGATGTAAATCACCTCTTCCTTTTCTTCTTTTTCCTGTTCCTGCCCGAAGATCCGAGGGAGGGAAAGAAAGCAAATCAATATCGTAATCATCAAAAAAATGATGCCCATTTTTCTTATTTTCACTGGACGCTCCTTTCTTCTTATGAATTTTATCTTGGATTTTATCTCAAGCTTTTTAAATTTCAAAATTTAGTCTTTTATTGCTCTCTTTTTCTCCGGTTTTATTAAACAAGTTCGCTTCTATAGAATATTTTCCTTGTTTGAATTCGACCGGGATTCTTACGACATATGTCTTTCGCTTTTTTTCCTCTAGTTCTTCATCAGATAATTCGATATGAAAGTCTTCCTTAAAATTCCATACCGTGTTAAAGCTACTGTCATAAACCTCTAAGGATAAGGTCAGATCTGTTTCTCCTCCTTCAGGTGTGCTCTTGAGCCATAAATTCTTGTAGGGAATTTCAACGATTATATATTGCTGTTCATCTTCCTTCCTAAATTTCAGGAAAAAATCAAAAAATTCGGCATCATACCGGAGAGTCATCCTCGCCATCTTCAGCGCCTTGTTGAGTTCGTGAATATGAATAACATTATCTTGAAAAATATTGAAGTCTCCGGTTCCATGCCGATCGATAAAGACAATAGGAAATACGCCGTAATACCAGATTTCAGTAGGACGGCCTCCTGGTCCATGTCCCATGGAGTACCGATCGATATTTGTGGGCGGACCTAAGAGAATGTAGATCTCTCCTCTATCCGTGAGCCAGCCTGGCCTTCCTGCTGAGAAGAGGCGATTGGCCTCTTCCATTCGAGAAAAATATGAATCCTTGAGCTCATTGACCTCTGTTTCAGGATCAGGGTCTCTTCTCTTCCAAAACTCTTCTATGAAGCGAGCCCTCTCTTCTTCCGGAAGTTCCTTGAATATCTTTCTTTCTTCTGGAGTGATGATGTATCTCACTTCGGATAGAAATTCATCACTTTCAGGACTCAATTTACTTTTAAAAGGGCTAGAGCAAGAGAATTGAAGAAAGATGCTTAAAACCAAAAACAGAAAGATAAAAAACACACTTTCTTTTATATGAAACAGATTCATTTTTTCTCCTTAATGGCGGCCAGTTTTTCTCGAATTTGAGGTTGATCCGGGTTTATCTCCAGAGATTTTTCCCAAGAAACCTGAGCATCCCGGATATTATTCAAGTTGAAAAAGCATTCGCCGAGGGCATTTAAAAGAAAAATATTCAATCCAAAACGCGTTATCGCCTCCCTGAAATGGGAAACAGCTTGTGCAAAATTGCCCCTGGCTTGTGCTGATTTCCCCAGGTAAAAATAAACTTCGTACTTGACATTCTGATCTCCGAGATAGGGAGTGAGGACAGTTTCGATTTCCTCGTATCGTTTGAGAATAAAATAGGTTTTCGCCAAATGTGTGGCAAAATCCATCTCACCCGGCTTCTTGCTCAGAGCCCTTTCGAATTCGGAAGCGGCTTGCTCGTATCGTCCTTTATTGAAGAGCTGGCTTCCTATCCGGAAATCATTGAGAGCATCATTGCTGGCTGGTAGAGCTTTGGATTTTATGAAAGGCCTGGGAAAGCCGGTTACCGGCGATACGGAAAAATTTTGGGACTGAAGCGCCAGCTCTTGGCCGGATTGATCCTGCAACGTCACTTTAAGAATATAATTGGCCGCAGTAAATTCTGAAAGAGGAATCTCTTCTAGAATATTCATCGGGTCGCTGTATTCCTTAATATCCCGAGAGAAAGTCTTTATTGTCTCCTCTCCCTTGATGAAAAAGTAGATGAGCTTTCCTGACCTTTTTAATTCTTCGTTCAATCCATAAATCTGGAAATAGATGGTCATTGTTTCCGAGGAAAGAAAAATATTTTTGGGCTGGATGAAAAGAAGTTTTTGATGAACCTGGAAGGGGCGCATGACTTCCTGGGCGCCTCTCCTCTCTTGGGTGCTGTAACAAAGAAGAAGAGAGCTTATTTCAGGAGATCGGAATGACTCTGGTATGACTATATCTTTCTCAAAAGATGTAAATTCTTTGGAAACGGTGTTTTTCAACAGAAGAGAGAGTGTGTAATTTCCTGGGATCAGAGGAAACATATCGTTGATCTGAAACGGTGTATGCGAGATGGACTGAATCTTATCTTCATCGAAATTCACGGAATATTCTTTTTCGAATTGATAGATCAATTTTCCCTCTGAATCACTGACACTGCCATTGACAATAAAACGAGAATAATAATTATTTCCATATTCACCGACAGAAAGCCTTTCTGGAGAGATGAGATAATGAACAAAAAACTGTCCAGAATCATCTTTGATGGTTTGAATCAAATAATCAGAGTCGATGTAATTGACGGAATACTCTACCTCCACGATGGATTTATACTGCAAAAACTTTTCAGCATACAGATCTTTTATTTCTTTCTGGGGAACAAAGCTAATGCTTTGAAGGAGAATGTCTGAAGAGAGGGAGGGGCGGTCGGAGACAAGACCCGGTTCTCCAGGAATAAGAGAGAGCGAGACGTTTGCAATAGCAGAATTTATCTCCAACAATCTTTCATAGTGCGATATATAATCTGCAGGATCCAGCTGTTGAGTCTGGATAAAGAAAGCTTGGGGCCCATCATTGTTGGGGCTGTAAAGTTCGTAATCACTTCCTAATCCTTTGCGGTAAAAAACCACATTGAAAGCCAGGGGCAAGCCGTATTTTGTCATTTCGTTATAAAACCATATTTCTGTGTCCCGGAGTTCCCGTTGAGTGGTATAGCTATCGCGTGACATCGGTTCTCCCAAGATTATATAAATCCGCCCACGATCTGTTCGCCAACCTGCTTTAGGAGACCCCACACCGAACCTCATGTTGGCATAATCTACTCTTCTGTAGTGCTCTTTCTTGAATTCATTCTCAGGAGTTCCTTGTGTAGGGTCTCGCTGCTTCCAGAAAGCGTCGATAAAGAGTTCTCTTTCCTTATCGGTCTCAAGCTCGAGAAAAACTTCTTTTTCTTTTGGAGTTATGATGTAGACCACTTCCTCTTGCAGCCATCTTTTAAATCGGAAAGGGAGGTCTTTTGCTGATTTTTTTTCACCTTCAAGTGAAGAAAAAATGATAAAACTCAAACTTATAAGGCAGATAACTTTGAGTCTTGATTTTTCCATATTTTCTTTCCTGTTTTTATTCTAAGCTTATTTACTTGATATTTCAAACTTAAGAACCAAAAGCAAAAAGGGACTCAAAAGGGGAGGTTCTTAAAAGGGGGCTAAAAAGGGAACAGTCTATTTTTTAATGTCTTTTTCTCGCAAAGAAGACAGATCTTTACGAATGGGAGACATCTCTATTTTTCTAGACTATGTTTTTTACCTCCATAAATAAAAAATAAAAGATAACCAAGGAATTAAATAAATCGTAAATCAAAAAAGGGCTGCCTCCGTAGGACTCCTTTTTAATATATGATCTCCCCTTTTCTGTTAAATCTCTCTGCTTTAGCTGAGAAAATAGACCGTCCCCTTTTATTTATTTAGGCTTAACTGGCGGTTTAAGATCAGCAGGGAGAGGAGACCTGTACTCTTTGCCTTTCTTTTTTTCCACCCATTCTTCCCTCATCTTCTTGATAATTTCTGGATGGGTTAGAAAATCCAGCCCTGTGGCAGCCATAACCTTAGCTGCCGTTATCATTGCCTTATGGCCGATAGACATCCCTCCGCAGGCTACAGCAGACCAATGATGACCAGGAGTACCGACAGGTTTGTAGACCACCCCAAGGGATGTGGTCGGAGTCAACCAACTGACTTCAGCTACATCCGTGGACCCTCCTCCCCAACTCCGCTCTGGAAGCTTGAAAGGTTCAATCTCTGTCTTTAGACCTTTCTCTTCGATCCCTAAATTTTTCTGAATCTCCTTTGCATAGGCCTGCTCTTCTTCAGTAAACGATGGTGGTCCAACAAGCAGTAGATTGCTATAAACAACTTCATTTCCAGCACGATTAGTAAGCATTTCATGGACGCCGCTGATGAAATGAATTTTATAAGTTGTCTCGGTCATCTTGGCTACAGCACCGATGATCTTGAGCACGCGCTCATAATCCTTCTCTGCGCTTTCTCGATCTATATCTCGTACATAGTACCATGCTCGAGCATAATCGGGGACAACATTGGGAGCACCTCCACCGCTTTTAATCACATAGTGAATCCTAGCCGTGGGCTTGAGATGCTCACGAAGATAATTCAAGGCGATATTGGTTAATTCTATGGCATCGAGGGCACTCCGGCCCTGCCAAGGGTCTCCGGCTGCATGGGCTGTTTTTCCAAAAAACTCGACTTCGAACTGATTCATGGCATTGCTCGAGCCGAGAGAAACCTCATTTTTAGAACTTGGGTGCCACTGAATGCAGCTGGAGAGACCGTTAAAAATCCCATCACGAGCCATGAAAACTTTGCCTACGACTGTCTCCTCAGCCGGACAGCCGAAAAGTTTGATCGTTCCCGGCAAGCCTTTCCTTGCCATGACTTCTTTCAGGGCCACAGCCGCACCCGTGCTGGCTGTGCCGTAAATATTATGGCCACAGCCATGTCCTGGCTTTCCCTCTTTGACAGGCTCTTTGTAAGATAAAGACTCTTGGGAAAGGCCGGGAAGAGCATCATATTCTGCTAATATGCCGATAACCGGCTCGCCAGAACCATAGATCGCCACAAAAGCAGTGGGCATATCGGCCACTCCTCTTGTCACTTCGAATCCATTTTTCTCTAGATAAGAGGCAAGAAGTTCAGAAGATTCATTCTCTTCCATAGCCACTTCGGCAAATCCCCAAATTTTTTCATTGATTTCAGAAAGTTCTGCCATGCGGTCATCAAGCCAGGAAAAGGCTTCTTTTTTCAGAGGAGTCAGCCGAGCAGATTCGACCTTTAGTAAAAGGGGATCCTCCTTCTCCTTCTCTGAAAAAGCAAAAACAGAAAAAATCAAGAATAAGCTAAAAAACAAGCTGAGGCTTTTTCTCATATCGTCCTCCTTTTCATTTGTTATTCTTATTATTTTTTCTTCTTATTAAAGCAAAATTTCTAAATCCCAAAAACGAATATCAAGTTAAATATTAAAAGTGGAACATTAAATCAATGTCAAGGGAAAAAATTTTAAATTTAAAAATATTTATCCATCATCCGGTATTGGATCGCCTCAGAAATGTGAACAGGTGTGATCTTCTCTTCACATTCCAAATCAGCGATCGTCCTAGCTACCTTTAAAACACGGGTATAAGCCCTGGCGCTGAATCCCAGGCAGTTGACAGCCATCTCTAATAACTCCTTGCCCTCCTCACAGATAGAACAAAACTGTTTAACTTCTTTGTTTCCCATCTGAGCATTACAGTAGATCTTTTTTCCTTTGAATCTCTGGAGCTGTCTCTCTCGGGCTTTCATTACTCTTTCTCTTACTTCTGCCGAGCTTTCCCCTTCATTCTTGGAAACCATATCCTTAAATTCTACTTTGGGTACCTCCACCTGAATATCGATTCGATCCAAAAGAGGGGCAGAAATCTTGGAGTAGTAACGCATCCTCTGGCTATCTGTGCACGTGCTATCCGAAGAGAATAAGCCGCGATAGGCATCCTCACAGGGATTCATGGCGGCCACTAGCATGAAAGAAGAAGGAAAAGTCACGGACATGGAAGCTCTCGAAACGGTCACCTTTCCATCCTCTAGCGGTTGCCTTAAATCTTCAAGAACACGTCTTCTAAATTCGGGCAGCTCATCCAGAAAAAGAACTCCATGATGGGCAAGGCTGACTTCCCCCGGCTTAGGGACGACGCCACCTCCTATTAAACCTGCATCAGAGATGGTATGATGAGGAGACCGAAAAGGTCTCTCCCCGATAGCACCTTTTCCCTTTAAAAATCCTGAGGCGCTGTAGATTTGAGTCAATTCTATGATTTCTTCGAACGTCATCGGAGGCAATATCGTCGGCATCCTTCTTGCCAGCATCGTCTTGCCAGCTCCAGGAGGACCGATTAAAAGAACATTATGAGAACCTGCTGCAGCCACCTCTAAGGCATGTTTGACATGCTGCTGGCCTCTTATTTCCTGGAAATCAACTTCATAGTCAGTAGAAGGCAAGAGTTCAGACAACGGATAACTTGAGGGTAGTATCTCTTCGGGCTTATTAAAAAGTCTTACTACCTGGACAATATTTTCCAAGCCATAAATATCTATTCCTTTAACCAAAGCGGCTTCTTTCTCATTTTCTTTGGGAATGACAATCCCCTCAAATCCTTCTCTTTTGGCAAGAACCGTTGCGGCCAGGATTCCCTTTACGGGTTTTAACCTTCCATCCAAGGCCAACTCCCCTAAAAATAAATATCGCTCCAGTCTTTCTGGGGAAAAAAGACCCAAGTGGGCCAGAAAGCCCAGAGATATCGGGAGGTCAAAGGCAGGACCTTCCTTTCTCCGGTCAGCAGGGGCTAAATTAATAGTGATTTTTCGGGAGGGAAAATCATATCCACAATTCCTCAGGGCAGCCTTCACCCTCTCCTTGCTTTCACGGACTGATACATCTGGCAATCCGACTGTAACAAAGGCGGGAAGCCCTAAGGAAATATCCACTTCCACATCAACAACATAGGCTTCTATTCCAATTAAAGAAGCACTGGCAACTTTGAAAAGCATGTTCGTCTATAAAGACGAATTAAGCCAAAAGATTATATCAATCCCCAAAGGCGGTAATGATAGACCGGAGTTTTTTCCATCGCACTTTTTCTTTTTTAGCTATTGATCATCCCTTTTTGGCCGTGAAATGTTTACTTAAGGAAGCCAGCGAGTCGCAATTGAGATAAAACGAAAGGGATTCATGGCGAATGCCAAAAGGAAATTCCTTTGATTTTATCTGTCATTCGATTCAGAAAAAGCCTTGATTTATCGCGGTGAATGATAATTTCTTGAATTTCTGCAAAGAAATCTTTATCATTCTCTTTTCCATTTTTATGAAAAACTCACAACGAAAGTTTATCGTATTCAGTTAAGGAGGTTTATCATGATTAAATCCATTCCTAAATCATTCCAATTTCGCCGTCTATCGCTGGCTGTATTGAGTCTTGTCCTTTGCCTATTTTTTGCAACGCCAGAAATTAAAGCAGACAATCCATCAGAGAAGAGACCGCTTATGCGTTTTCCCGATGTTTATGAGAATACGGTCGTCTTTGTCTATGGGGAGGACATATGGTCAGCGCCAGCAAAAGGCGGTGTGGCCACGCGACTGACCATCCATGATGGTGAAGAAAGATTTCCCAAATTCTCTCCTGATGGTAAATTGATCGCCTTCACTGGTGAGTACGATGGCAATTCTGATGTCTACGTGATGAATGTTCATGGAGGAGAAA
The DNA here is from genome assembly GCA_964348065.1 of uncultured archaeon. Lineage (GTDB taxonomy): Archaea > Aenigmatarchaeota > Aenigmatarchaeia > Aenigmatarchaeales > Aenigmatarchaeaceae > CS1-C013. The sequence goes on along the minus strand of CAYGBE010000041.1, from coordinate 122 downwards.
TAATCCGGGTCACCTTTCATCCAGGTTATGACGAAGTAGTGGGTTGGCATCCTGAAAAAAACAAGATTCTCTTCCGGTCTTTTCGAAATAGCTACAGTTATTTCCACCGTTTGTTTCTCATC
>CAYGBE010000040.1:0-3096 GCA_964348065.1 uncultured archaeon | reverse complement strand
GCACCGCAACTGACGCATCTCCCTTTTTTAATAACCTCAGCCAATAGGTGGCCGAAGATCTTGCGTTGCACTCTCGCGCGCGCAAAGTCTCTCACTAGTATCTGATCAATAACCTCTGTCTCATAACTCTCTCTCGACATCGAAGCCACCACATTATGTTCGCGCAACGAATTCCACAGTTCCATCTACGTTATATGCTGGTTCTGAAAGTGTTTGGGGATCAAGGTTTCACCGCCTCTTCCCACGCGGGCTGCGTGTTCCTGTGAAGCTAAATATTCATCAGGATTTGAGGGAGGAAGAGACACAGCGTTAATAACCTGTTTTGCCTTCACCTGTGCCCGAGTGTAGCACCGTAGAGCCTCCGAGATTTCGTGAATATGTATTTCACGGTTCTCGTCGTTGAATAGTTCCTCGCCTTTGCTGTATTCATGCCGAGCTGCATCCAAGAATCCCTTTAGCATGGTATGCGCGTTCTGGTTGAACCTGTTCTCCTCAAGGACTAAAGTAGCCTCCCGGATGTATTCATCAGCCTTGGTTCTCGCATACTCAACCACCTGCTCAGGGTCCGCTTGGAGCTTAAGCTCGTAGAAGGCGTTGGTCTCATTATAGATGGTTAGTACACTTGATGGCATCATGGGAGCCATGCCACGCTTGGCTGGACCTGTACATAGAGAGAACAGCCCCTCCCCGGGCTTCAGCACCGCTGTCAGCGCGTTGCTTCCGTGGGCAGATGACACCCTGCCCCATTTACCGGTCTTGTTGTACTCCTTTGCGATTTTAATAAAGTCGCCCTCGGGGATTGTGCCTCCATTCCTGTACACCATCTTTAGGTACTCGACGTCTACCTTTCCCCTCGCCTGGTCCATCATGTCGAACAAGTAATTGTTACGCTTGCTACTGTTGGTGTAACTGAACATCATGCCCTTTTTCATCATGTCGCTTGTGCTGAGACGTCCGCTTGCCCACTGAAGGAAGAGGCCTATCGACTTGGTCATGCCTACATCTTTGATTGGTCTCCACCCTCCGTGGGGGTCCCAGATCCATTCATCGATGTCACTACTCATCCATTCTGATTCGATAGCTTTGGGGTGGGTCACACTGTTGTTGGCGTACAGGAAATCGGTCTCACCCATCAATCCAGACTCCCTTATCGCCAAAGGTTCTTTTCTGCTCTCAATGATATATCCGTAAGTATCGTCGGCGTAGAAGCCGCCTACCGTAGCTTGGTCGCCATTTCCTATATCCCCGATGGGCATGCTCATCTCAATCTCCTTTGCTTCCTTGGCGGTATCCGCGTATCTCATGATGTGGATAACAGAAGCTGCCCTTCTTACACCGTAGCCCCAGTATTTTTTGGGCTCTAGGAACTTGGGGCCTCCGCCGTGTTCAACATATGCCAAACCTTTGCTGTTCATGGCCGGGTGTCCGAAGAACCACATTTCTCCACCGGCTGCTATTGCTCCGGTTGCACCGAAGGCGGAGTAGATGAATGCGTTTCCGTCATCCGGGTAGGCCATGATGATGACTTGGTATGAGAGATCATGGTCTCCTGTGGTCCCGGTCACCAGCTTTCCATCAGAGGTTGCTCTTCCCCAAGCTGCGACACCGGAGCATGCCATGTTGGGTATCTCAGGTAGCCCCTCCTGTGAAAGGAAGTCTTTGGCTGGTGGTTTGTCCCCGACCCACAAGTATAGTACGTCCTCGTAGCTCATGGGTATGCCTGATTCCGTTGCACCGTGGGCCCAACCCCGCGCAAACTCGATAACCCAAGGAGTGTGTTTCCTGTGCTCCTTTTCCCAGCGGCTTAATTCACGTCTCTGCTTATCCGTAAACTCTCTTCCAGCTCTCTGTTTAAGGATCCAGGGACCGAATATCTGTATGAGTTGCTGGGCGTATTGGAATCCCATCTCATAATCCGATCCCTGTAAGACCAAGACAGGAGTAATCTCAGGCACCAGTGGAACATCATCAGCGTATGTGATCTCCGTTCCCTTGCTCTCGATCTCCGACTTTTTAAATTCAACGGGCATTTTACTGCTTGTTCTCAACTGCTTGAGGAGGTCCTCGGCGATTCTTTTTCCGTTTTTAAATGCTTGGAAGGCCTTCTTCCAGTGTTCCTTGGATCTCTTCCTCGAGCCCAGAGTTGAATACCACTTGCCCTTGTAGAGTTCAATAGCTGCTTGGTTGAGCTCTTCAACCCTTTGAGAGTAGATTGGATCCGTTGGATCCATTTTACCAATTTCCATGTTAGCTAGATATAGTGGTATCCGGAGCCCATCTCTTGCTTTGATGGCTTTGAAATAGTTCATGTTTTTCAGTGAGTACCGTGCCAGTTCAATGGTTCCCACTTTCTGGTTCCCCTCAACCATTTTTATCACATATACTGATATATCAGAATTTGATGTATTTAAAAATTACTGTGTCATGATAATCCCATATTAAATAGAATCGGTGCGCGTACCCAGGTAAAATATCTCCCTTCATCTAAAACTTGAGAAATGAGGCTTGATAATCTTAATAATCGAAATTGTGGGAGAAAAAGTAAGATGTACCGGCCTGCAGAAAAAGGACGAAGCATCTCTAAACAATTGTTTAATCAACTAGCCGGTCTGGTTTAAAATAAAAATGGAACCCGGCCTAAAGCTATGTGCCCTTTGCGGTTACAAGATCCTAGAAGGTGAGCGTGTGCATATTCATCGACAAAACAAGATCGCGCGAGCGTTTCAAACTTATTTCTTTATATTAACACAATATCTTCTTGAATAATAGGTTGTCAAACATGAAAATTATTGTTGTATCAATCCCTGGTAGTGGGAAATCGACAATCATGGAGCACGTTCAGAAAATGAGAAAAGGGGTTAAAATTGCGAATTTTGGAGATTACATGCTTGAGGCGGCCAAGTCAAGCTATGATATTCAAAATAGAGACCAAATGAGGAAACTTCTATCTCTCATCGAATATCAGCATGTGCAAGAGGTTGCCGCAAAAAAAATTGCTTTGCTCGAAGGGGATGTGTTAATCGACACACACGCATCAATAAAATCTGTGAGGGGGTTCTATCCAGGACTTCCAGACAAGATCGTCGGACTTCTCAA
>CAYGBE010000039.1:0-3337 GCA_964348065.1 uncultured archaeon | reverse complement strand
AATGCTATTGATAGAATCCTGCCGCAGCTTGAGCCCAAGGCCGAGGTTATAATCGTTGACTTTCACGCCGAGGCCACCAGTGAAAAAATCGCTATGGGCTATCATCTTGACGGCAGGGTCAGCTTGTGCTTCGGCACGCACACGCACGTGGTGACAGCCGATGAAAGAATCATGCCTAAAGGCACCGCGTATATCACAGATATCGGGATGACCGGAGCGCACGATTCGGTGCTCGGGCGAAGCGTGGAGAACGTTTTGAAGTCGTTTAGGACACAGATGCCGTTTCCGTTTGAAATAGCGACGGGCGATGTGAAAATGAACGCAATTCTGGTTACTGTTGACAGCAATACCAAAAAGGCTGAGGGCATCAGGCGAATCAGGATTGACGCCGAGACCAAGGAATCGACAGGCTACGATAGTGACGACGGCAAGCCGGAATATTTCAATAACAACTTCTAAATTCGTATAGCGTATCGCGTATATCGTATTGCTATCCTTGGTTTCTGATTATAATGCATGAAAAAAAATAAGTGATTGTCCTTAGTTATCCCTATCATAAATCACAGTGATTTCACCGCACCATTTTAACGATTGCGGCTTTTTTCTCCTGGCTCTACGTCCTTTTTGTCTCCCTCTTTTGACTCTAGTGGCTTATTGCCAGCTTTGTTCTGGGTTTCAAAGATAACTTCATATTACATCCTCGGATTATGTTTTCTTCATGCGGGCAAACAGGTGGCCCACTTGCATATTAGTTGGCACTTGGGCCATAGATTCTATCGGAACCATATTCTCCGTGACACAAAACAACTCATAGCCAAGACCTGCCAGCATTTTGTAGACCTCATGTGCCCGATTTTGCCCATGTGTTTCACACAGCACCATAGGTTGATGGGTCTTTAGGGTGTTTGCAGCACCTGCAAGCACATCGACCTCTGCTCCCTCAACATCAATTTTAACAAAAGAAGGAGGTCGGTTGCCTTCGGTGACGAAATCATCTATTTTTATCGCAGGACAAGTGATCGTCTTCAGCAGAGGATTATTTTTTATCTTAGTGGACAACTTCTCCTGGCTGAGGTCTAGCAAACTTGCTTGGTCAATACCTATATTTCGGGTTAGGGTCAATGTCTCACTTCCTCTCGACACAACCTTTTTGACAATAACAACATTGCCGATGCCATTAATCTGAGCATTACGTCTAAGGACGTCGCAAACCTTGGGAATGCATTCGAAAGCGTAAACCAGTCCGTCGTTTCCGACACTTCTTGCCATAATAAGGGTGTGATAGCCAATATTAGCCCCAATATCGTAGCACACTCCATTTACCGGAACAACACGCTGTATAAAGCGACACGCGTCCTTTTCATATGTTCCGTTCCAAAAGGATTTGGAATAGAATATGCGCTTGCCTGCAACAAGCCACAACCCTTTAATTGGCCCTCCGGTGATTCTGCGCTCAATGTAGCCAAGACCTAATCCTCGAAAATACAAGGCTTTAAATGCACGTTTTGGACGCCGGGCTCCTAAAATGATATGCCCAATGATTGGAAACCAACTTTTCACAACTTCAGTAATTCCTTCTGAACAATATTAAAGTATTTTCTATTCAGTTAGCCATTAAAAAACTTATCTTTGAGGTACGGAATCATCTCCACTAAGCCTTCATCCAGAGTGATTTGCGGAGTAAAGCCATGCGTCACCGTTCTAAGCTTTGTAACATCAGCGGATTTCCTCGCTGCGCCCTCCGGCTTGGTGGTATCGAACACAACTTTCGGACTCCTGACTGTAGCTTTTAGAATACGCTTGATGAGTTCCCGGATAGTGGTTTCGCGGTCGTGCACGCTCAAAGTTACTTGTAACAATGAGTAAATTCATGATATATCAGTTAAGGGTTCTGGCATTTGCCACAGTGGGTTTGGGTCGTTCTTTCTGCTCAAAAACCAAGCTTGGCCTATTCCTAAATATAGACGTAAGTCTATAGGCCGGTACTTAATAGCATATTTATACATAATGATGGCCGCCGACCGCTTTTCCTCACGGCGATATGCTTCTGCTACTTTGCGATAAGAATGACTAATCCTTCGTTTCGCAATTTTGTCAGGAACTATCTTATCTCCTCCTAATCTGAAATAAAACCTTTCCAACACCAAAATTCTCGTTGGTTGAACTCCAGTTTTGCGTGAAAAGCTCTTGCTGTGCTCTCTTTTTATTGCCTGCACTTCGTCAACAAACAAGTATTGTGTTCTCATTGATAATCTGAGAAAATAGTCACCATCCTCATAAGACCTAACTAGCGTTTCATCAAACCAAAAATTTTCTAGAACAGACTTGCGAATCACTGTTGCCGAGGTCCAAACAAAAGCATGCTTAAACAAATCGAGCGTTATCCAGCCGCTCTTCCCCTGCGGCCTCTTATATGATTTTACTTTACTGCCGTCAGGATATAACACTGTAATAGGACTGTACGCCGCGCCAAATTCGCTATTATTTTCCAAATGCGATACCATAACTTCGAGGTAGTTCTCAGGCCACAAATCGTCGTGGTCCAAAAATGCAATGTATCTACCTTTTGCTTGGGATAAACCGTAATTACGCGCGCTGCCAATGGCCTCGCTTCGCTTATAAAAATACTGGACCCGATTATCATTTATTCCCTTGATAACCGCATGTGTATCACCCGTTGAGCCATGCTCGACAACAATCACTTCCAAAGCCCGCTCGGTCTGAGCTAAGACACTTTCCACAGTTGGCAGGATGACATTATGGCCGTTATAAGTCGGTATTATCACGCTTACCTTCGGCACAAGTAACTCCTACAAACTTATAGCGACAAAGTCACTACTTGGGGGGAGCCGAAAATTGCCACCTCAGCCAATAATTGAACCAACGAATTTAGCGATTTCGATCGGGATGCTCAAAGCAATGAAGCTCTTTACTCTTGGTTTATATTTAGCTACGTTTCGCTGTATAAGTCAATCGGGAAATCCCTGTATTTTGGGTGCGAAAAACATGGAGTCTACAACAAACTGATGCACAAAAAAGCCCCTGTGAGATATCTCGCGTCTTTCCTCTCCCTCCGCAACGCGGGGGCTTTTTTTATGCTCATAATTTATAGTTTGCACGTATGCCCAGAGGCCCCTGCACCAATTTACAGGCCTAATTCGTGCGGGGCAGGACCATGCTTCGCCAATTCTTCGCAGGGCGGGCAGGGGCTTTTTTTTATGCTCATAATTTATAGACTATAATGTTTGTCATCGCATCATCTTTACTATTTCCTGTTTTTATTATTCTTGCTTGATTTCGGCCTTTTCCATAACCGTAATTCTTCAGGATTTGGGAT